>NZ_SMCL01000008.1:0-207917 GCF_004343065.1 Neorhizobium sp. S3-V5DH | reverse complement strand
ACGAAAGTCGTCGTCGCCAGCAGCGCCGCCGCCCTCGTCAGTGAGCGGGGTTATAAATCCATGCCCACAAACAAGTCAACAGGCTTGATTTGGAAAAATCGAAAAATCGAACAATTCATTGATACAATTACGTAATTTACAAAAATTTTTGGTTTTTCCGCGTTAACCATTGTTAACCAGTCGACCTGAGCCCCTCCGCCCGGGTTTCCACAAACCCCCGCCGCCCACAAGCACATTCTTGTGCTGCCGCGGCAAACCATGCGATAGCAGGGCCATTCCCCCCAACTCTGCAGAAAGCTATCCAGGTGCGCGTTCTTCCCGAAGCCTTCATTCCCGAACTGCCGAACTATTATCGTGGCAAGGTGCGCGAAAACTACGATCTGAGCGACGGTCGCCGCATCATCATCGCGACCGACCGGCTGAGCGCCTTCGACCGCATCCTGACCAGCATACCCGACAAGGGCCATGTGCTTACCCAGACCGCGCGCTACTGGTTCGAAGCGACCGGGGACATATGCCCCAATCACGTGCTGGCCTATCCGGATCCGAATGTCGTGATCAGCAGGCGGCTTGATATATTGCCGGTCGAGATCGTCGTGCGGGGATATCTCGCAGGCACGACGGGGACCTCCCTCCTGACCCTTTATAAGAAGGGTGAGCGGAACGTATACGGGTTGAACCTTCCAGAGGGGCTGCGGGACAACGAAATCCTGCCGCAGCCGGTGATCACGCCAACCAGCAAGGCGTTCGACGGAGGCCACGACGAGCCGCTGACGCCGGCGGATATAGTCGGGAACGGGCTTCTGACGGCGGAACAGTGGGAAACCGTGTCCGGCTACGCGCTTGCTCTTTTTGCGCGCGGCCAGCAGCTGGCTCAAGCGCGTGGCCTGATCCTGGTCGATACCAAGTATGAGTTCGGCGCCGATCAGGACGGCAAGATCATACTGGCGGACGAAATCCATACGCCCGACAGCAGTCGCTACTGGATCGCGGACACCTATGAGGATGCCTTGCGCAACGGCACGAGGCCGCAGAGCTTCGACAAGGATTTCATCCGCGCCTGGGTGGTCGAACGCTGCGACCCGTATAAGGACGAGATCCCGTCCATTCCCCTGGAACTGGTCGAGGAAACGGCAAAGGTATACCGTGGTGCCTACGAGAGGATCACGGGCAAGACCTTCGTCGCCGATACGTCCGGCGCAAGCGTGCTGGACCGCATCCGCGAGAATCTGAAGCCCTATTTCACCCTGTAGAGAGAGAGCGTCCGGATTTGGCAAGGCTTGAAGAGGTGAGAGTGCGCAAACCGAGGCGCAGGGCTGAGGAAACCCGAGAGGATATTCTCAACATGGCCGAGACGCTCTTTCGGGAGCGCGGCATCGCCAAGTCTTCGATCGCCGACATCGCCCAGGCCCTGCACATGTCGCCCGCCAACATCTTCAAGCATTTCCAGTCCAAGGCGACCTTGGTCGACGCGATCTGCGATCGCCACATCACCCGGATGATCGGCAGGTTCAAGACGCTCGACCGGCCTGCACCCGCCCCGGAAAGACTGGCTACCGTCGTCTGCAACCTTATGGAAGCGCATCTTGAGGATATCAGGAAGAACCCGTTCTTCCTTGAGATCATAGTTTTGATGTCGGAAACGGACCTGCCGAGCGGCCGGCACTACAAGGAACTCATCGACGCGCTGTTTTGCGATCTGGTTCGTCAAGGGGTGGAGGATGGCGTGTATTATTGTGCCGATTATCAAACGACCGGCCGGCATGTCGCGGCGGCATTCCTGAGCGTACTACACCCCGTTTTTCTGGCGGGTGAAGATGAGGCCGAACTTCAGGATCGTTGTGCAGGCCTCGTCAAACTTGTGAATGCTGCATTGCAAAATCCTCTTGCTAAGTGACGATTCTTCAATTACGTCACTTGGCAATTCGCAAGCCGCGGTATCACTCGGCCGTCGGCCTCTGTTCCGATTCGTAAAGACGAGTTACCTTTTCGAGCCCTGCGCCCCCGGTCGTTTCTGCCGTGGGTCATCTCTGATGTTTGCCCTGGATGGACGCCATGACCGGACGTAAATTGATCCTTCCTCTGTTTCTCGCCATCACCCTGGCGGCCTGCAGCGATTCGAGTGAGCAGACGGCGAACGGGGCGGCAGGGGGCGCGCCTCAGCGTCCGCCTCAGCCGGTCAGCATCGTCGCTCTGAAGAAATCGCAGCAGCCTATCACAACCGTCCTGCCGGGGCGGGCTGTTGCCTATCAGACGGCGGATATCCGTCCCCGCGTCACCGGAGCGATCAAGGAGATCGCGTTCAAGGAGGGCAACGAGGTCAAGGCCGGCGACGTCCTCTATCAGATCGAAGACAATACCTACTCGGCAACCGTTGCGCAGGCGCGTGCGACGCTCTCCAAGGCGGAGGTCAGCATTCCGGCCGCGCAGGCAAATCTCACCCGCTACGAACGGCTGGTCAACAGCGGCGCCACCCAGATCGAATTCGAGAATGCACGGGTCACGCTGCTGCAGGCACAGGCGGATGTCGAACAGGCCAAGGCAGCCCTTCAAGCCGCCGAGATCGACCTCGACCTCACCAAGATTCGTGCGCCCTTCGATGGCGTCACGTCGATCTCGAACGTCAGCGTCGGCAATATCGTCACCGCCAACCAGACAACGGCGCTGACGACGCTGCGCCGTCTTGATCCCATCTATATCGATCTTATCGACTCGAGCACCAATCTTTTGGAATTGCGCGCCGCCATGGCATCCGGCCGGCTGAGCGGCGATCCGCGCAAGGCCGACATACGCCTGAGGCTTGAGGACGGAACGGATTATGCGCGGACCGGCAAACTCGACATGTCGGACATGGCCGTGAGCGAAACGACGGGCACCTATCAGATCCGCGCCGTTTTCGAAAATCCCGACAATATCATCCTGCCTGGCATGTATGTCCGCGCAACCGTCACCATGGGCGAGGAAACCGGCTACCTGATCCCGCAACGCGCCGCCACCCGCAATGCCCGCGGCGAGCTGTCGGCCAAATTCGTCACCGCCGATAACAAGGTCGAGACCCGCATGTTCCCCATCAGCGTCGTTTCCGGCAGCAATTGGCTGGTAACGGAAGGAATTGCCGATGGAGACCGGCTGATCGTGGACGGTTTTCAATGGATTGCAGACGATGCGCCGGTTCAGCCGGTCGAGGCGCAGCTGGACGATCGAGGCCTCGTCATCGAGACCCCGAAAACCGAGGCTGCCAAGCCTTGACCGAACCAGCAGAGACAGCGCTTAACGCCGCAAGGATAATCTGAATGGCAAAGTTCTTCATCCGGCGACCGGTTTTCGCCTGGGTCATCGCGATCGTCATCATGCTTGGGGGCGCGCTTGCAATTGCAACGCTGTCGATCTCGCAATATCCCGAGATCGCTCCGACCACTGTTCAAATCACGGCGAGCTATAACGGCGCGAGTGCCGAAACGGTTGAGAAGTCGGTGACGACGATTATTGAAGACGGCATGACCGGCCTCGACGACCTCACATATATGAGTTCGGCCTCGAGCACGGGCAGAGCGACGATCACCCTCACCTTCGGCAACAGCGTCCTTCCCGACATCGCGCAGGTTCAGGTGCAGAACAAGCTGCAGCTTGTTCAATCGCAATTGCCCGATGTCGTGCAACAGGCCGGTATCGAGGTTGCGCGCTCTACATCCAGCATCCTGATGGTCGGCGCGCTCGTCTCCACGGATGGGAAACGTAATTCCGTCGACCTTGGCGACGTCTTCTCCACCCAGATCGAAGACTCCGTCAAGCGCCTGGAAGGCGTCGGCAGTATCAATATCTTCGGCTCCGGCTACGCCATGCGGATCTGGCTGGATCCGTTCAAGCTGCAGAAATACCAGTTGACGGCGGCCGATGTCACGGCGGCGATCCAGGCGCAGAATACCCAGGTTTCGGTCGGCGCACTTGGCGGCCTGCCTGCCGAGAAAGGCCAGCAGCTTACCCTCACCATGACGGCTCAAAGCCAGTTGACTACCGTCGACGAGTTCGAACGGATCATCCTCAAGGTCGAACAGGACGGCGCCACAGTTCGGTTGAGCGATGTCGCCCGCGCCGAAATCGGCCAGGAAAGCTATGGTGGCGAATCGCGCCAGAACGGTCTTCCCTCCACCGGTTTTGCCGTCAATCTTGCCACGGGCGCCAATGCGCTGGATACCGCCGATCGCGTGAAAGCTGAGCTGGCCAAGCTGGCGCCAACCCTTCCGGAAGGTGTCGAGATCACCTATCCCTACGACACTACGCCTTTTGTTGAGCTTTCAATCGAAAAGGTCGTCCATACTCTGATCGAGGCGATCATCCTCGTTTTCGTGGTGCTTCTGATATTCCTTCAAAACCTCAGGGCAACGTTCATTCCGATGATTGCAGTACCGGTGGTTCTGCTCGGAGCCTTTGGGATTCTGGCGGTTGCCGGCTATTCGATCAATACGCTGACCATGTTCGCGATGGTACTGGCGATCGGCCTTCTGGTGGATGACGCGATCGTCGTGGTGGAAAACGTCGAGCGCATCATGGACGAAGAGGGGTTGGGGCCGCTGGAGGCAACGGAAAAATCCATGGGAGAGATCACTGGCGCCATCATCGGCATTGCGCTCGTGCTCACCGCCGTTTTCATTCCGATGGCCTTTTTCGGCGGATCAACCGGCATCATCTATCGCCAGTTCTCGGTTACCATCGTATCCGCCATGCTGCTTTCAGCGCTGGTGGCCATCGTGCTGACGCCGGCACTATGCGCCACGATGCTGAAGCCGATCGACCATCACAAGAAGCGTCGCGGCATCGGCGCCTGGTTCAACCGCGGTTTCGAGCGCACGACCTCCGGCTACGTCGGCACGATCGGCTATCTGCTGAAGAGACCGCTCAGGGTGCTTGTGGTTTTTGTTCTGGTCATTGCGGGCTGCGCCTGGCTTTTCACCCGTTTGCCGAGCTCGTTTCTTCCGCAGGAAGATCAGGGCGTGTTGCTGACGATTATTCAGACTCCGAACGGCGCGACGACCACGCGCACGGACGAGGTCGTGAAGAAGGTGGAGGCCTATTTCCAGGAAAAGGAAAAGGACAATGTGGACGCCGTATTTGGTGTCCTCGGCTTCAGCTTCAGCGGCAGCGGGCAGAACAATGCCATCGTCTTTACCAAGCTGAAGGATTTCGCGGAACGCACGAAGCCGGAACAATCCGCCGCGGCGATCGTGCAGCGCGCCAGCGGTTACTTCTTCACCCTGCGCGACGCCCAGGTGTTTGCACTGCTGCCGCCGGCGATCCAGGGGCTTGGAACGTCGAGCGGGTTCTCCATGTATCTCGTGGACAGCGGCAACAACGGCAACGACGCCTTGACGCAAGCTTCGCAGCAACTCATCCAGACCGGCACCGGCAACCCCAATATCAGCTCGTTGCGCAGCAATAGCCAGCGTTCGGAAACCCAGATGAAGATCCTGCTAGACCAGGAAAAACTGGGAGCCATGGGCGTCGATCTCGCTTCGGTGAACTCGATGCTGGCAACGATCTTCGCTGGACGCGACGTCAACGACTTCACCCTGAACAACGAGTTGAAGCCGGTCTATGTGCAGGGCGACTCGCCCTACCGCATGCAGCCGGACGACCTGAAGCACTGGTACGCACGCAACAATGCAGGCGAGATGGTTCCCTTCTCGTCGTTCAGCACCGTCGAATGGGTCACCGGTTCGCCGCAACTGGCCCGCTTCAACGGCACGAGCGCCATTTCGCTCGATGGTGCGGCTGGCCCGGGTGTCAGCACCGGTCAGGCGATGGACGAAATAGAACGGTTAACGGCGGAACTGTCGGGCGGCTACACGGTGGCCTGGCAGGGCATCTCCTATCAGGAAAGGCTTTCGGGTTCGCAAGCGCCGATGCTTTACGCGCTCTCCGTATTGATCGTTTTCCTCTGCCTTGCAGCCCTTTATGAGAGCTGGTCGGTGCCGTTCTCGGTCATTCTGGCGGTTCCGGTCGGCGTCCTCGGGGCTCTGACGGCCGCCTATGTCTTTGGCCAGTCCAACGACGTCTATTTCAAGGTCGGTCTCCTGACCACCATCGGCCTGGCGGCAAAGAACGCCATCCTGATCGTGGAATTTGCCAAGGAACGGCAAGGAGGCGGCATGAGCCTCCTGGATGCCACGCTCGAAGCGGCAAGGCTGCGCCTGAGGCCGATCGTCATGACCTCACTCGCTTTTATCCTTGGCGTCGTGCCGCTTGCAATCGCCACTGGAGCGGGTTCTGCAGCCCAGAATGCGATCGGTATCGGGGTGCTGGGTGGTATGCTTTCTGCAACACTCCTCGGAATTTTCTTCGTTCCGTCCTTCTTTGTTGCCGTTAGACGGTTATCAAACCGTGAAAAAAGGTAGGATAGAGATTACGTTCGTTAACATATTCGACGTGTAATGCCGCCAGGAATGATGGGATTCGTTTCTGGCGGATAAATCGGAAGCGGCTTAAAAAGTCGACTTTCGCCGTTGTAGGGCACTGGGACAGAAAAATGTTATCCATTCGTATTGTTGCTCCTCTCACTCTGCTGTTGCTCTCGGGCTGCGTTGTCGGTCCCGACCACACCGCGCCGGAGATTGCCCTGCCGGGTAAGTTCGCCGAAGCCAAGGCAACCAGTAACGGGGATGTCTCTCAAGTCGCTTGGTGGAAGGCCTTCAACGACAGCCGTCTGAACGGTTATGTCCAGCAGGGTCTCAACCAGAACCTCGACATTCTGCAGGCGCTTGAACGCATCAACGCCGCACAGGCGAATGTCACCATTGCCGGCGCAGGCAGCCTTCCCTCGTTGGATCTCTCAGCCTCCAGCACCACGACTGGCGTGCACACCAAGGCCGAAACAACCTCGTTCGCCAGAACCACGGTCAGCGGCGGCAGCGCCGATGCCTCCTGGTTCCTCGACCTGTTCGGCCTTTATCGCCGATCCAAGGAAAGCGCCCTCGCCAGCCTTGACGCATCCTATGCCGCTGCGGACGTGGCGCGCCTCACTTACCTGTCGCAGGTCGCAGCGGCCTATATCGACGTTCGTTATTACCAGGAGCGGATCGCGATCGCCCGGCAGAACCTGGGCTCGCGGCGCGAAACGCTGGACCTCACGAAGCTTCAGCTGGAAGCGGGCGCCGCTTCCCGTCTGGACGTCGTTCAATCGGAAGGCCTTGTGAACTCCACCCTGGCCGAAATTCCGGGCCTCGAGACCCAGTTCCGCACCGCAGCCCATCGCATTGCGACCCTTCTCGGCCAGCCGGCTTCGTCGCTGGTGCCGGAGCTGCAGAGAGGCGCTCGTCAGCCGGTTCCCCGGTTCAACGTTAAGGCTGGCATTCCGGCCGACCTGATCCGCAATCGCCCGGATATTCGTGCGACGGAGCGTCAGTTGGCATCCGCAGTGGCGGAAATCGGCGTTGCCGAAGCGCAGCTTTATCCGGCGATCACGCTCGGCGGTTCCATTTCGCCGCGTTACAATGCCATTGCCGGCGCCTTGGACACCCGCTCGCTGACGTGGTCCTTCGGGCCGCAACTCAGCCTGCCGATCTTTGACGGCGGACGCCTCAAGGGCAACGTGAAGCTCGCGGAATCGACCGCACGCGAGGCCTATCTCAACTGGAAGCAGAGCGTTCTGGACGCCGTCGAGGAGGTGGAAAACGCGCTCGCCGCCGTTGCCCGCGATCGCCGCACCGTGGATGCCCTGCAGGCGACGGTGAAGTCCTATCAGGAGGCGCTGCAGCTTGCGACCGCAAGCTACCGCGACGGCGCTTCGTCGCTGCTCGACGTTCTCGACGCACAGCGTCAGGTTTCGACCGCCCAGGCAAACCTTGCCCAGGCCGTGCAGCAAGTGGCGCAGGACTACGTCGCGCTCAACGTCGCGATCGGCGGCGGTTACGCCTTTGGCGCGGCCGACACCAAGGTGGCCTCTGTCGTCGTAACCAAATAAGCTCACTCGACAACCTGACAAAGAAAAACCTCCGAAGCCCTGGCTTCGGAGGTTTTTTATCATGGACCGACAGGCCGGGGACGATCAGTTCTTGGCACGCTCGACGTAGGAATTGTCTTCCGTGGCGATGACGACCCGGGTGCCGGCGTCGATATGTGGCGGAACCATTGTCCGAACCCCGTTCGAGAGGATCGCCGGCTTGTAAGAAGAGGAGGCCGTCTGGCCCTTCACGACCGGTTCCGTTTCGACGATCTCTAGCGTGACGTGGCGCGGTAGCTGAAGAGCCAGCGCAACGCCCTCATGCATGGAAAGAATGCAGGTCATGCCTTCCTGGAGATAGGCCTTCTGGTCGCCCATCGTCTCGACGTCGACCACCACCTGGTCGTAGGTCTCCGGGTTCATGAAGTGGAAGCCTTCGCCGTCTTCGTAGAGATACTGGAAATTCACGTCCTCGACAAAGGCGCGCTCCACCTGCTCGGTGGTCCGCCAGCGCTCCGATACCTTAACGCCATCGACGATACGGCGCATATTGACCTGGGTGACCGGCGTGCCTTTGCCGGGGTGGAAGTTCTCGGCGGTGAGAACGACATAGAGTTTGCCGTCGACTTCGAGGACGTTGCCCTTGCGGACCGAAGAAGCGATGATCTTGACCATGATAATCCTTATATAGCCTGGCGGCTTGTCACTGCCGGAAATGCGTCGTAGAGGACCGGGCGATAACCGGCCTGAAGGACGGATCGTCTGTTTTCCGCGCGGGAACTACCCTAAAATAGCGCAAAGTGGAAGCCTCGCCGCGGAGAACCGGCAAAGAAAGCCATAAATGAACGCGCCCAGACCTGCCACATCCCGGACGCCCTGGTGGACGCCGGAAAGCCACAAGGACCGCCGGCCCTTCCTCATGGGCCGCAACGCGGTGCAGACCGCCTTGCGCGGCTTCTTCGGCAAGCGCGACTTCGTCGAGGTGGACACGGCCGCTTTGCAGGTCTCTCCTGGTAACGAGACCCATTTGCATGCTTTCGCGACGGAGGCCATCGCGATTGATGGCAAGAGGGCACCTCTCTACCTGCACACCTCCCCCGAATTTGCGGCAAAGAAGCTGCTGGCTGCCGGTGAGCGCCGTATCTTCACCTTTGCGCATGTCTATCGCAACCGGGAGCGCGGACCGCTGCATCATCCCGAATTCACCATGCTCGAGTGGTATCGCGTCGGCGAAAGCTACGAGCAGCTCATGGACGACTGTGCGCATATGCTGGCACTGGCGGCCGAGACCGCGAAGACCAAGCGTTTTGTTTTCCGTCAGATGGAAATTGATCCCTTTGCGGAGCCGGAACGCCTGACGCTCGCCGAAGCCTTCCACCGCTTTGCCAGCACCGATTTGCTTGCATCCGTTGCGGCGAGCGGCGACACGAACCGCGATCTTCTTGCAACGGGTCTGAAACAAGCCGGCATACGGTTCTCGGAGGACGATACCTGGGCCGATCTTTTCAGCAAGGTGCTCGTGGAGAAGATCGAGCCCAATCTCGGGCAAGGCCGGGCAACCATTCTCTGCGAATACCCGGTTTCCGAGGCAGCGCTGGCAAGGCCTTCGGCGCGTGATCCGCGTGTGGCTGAACGGTTCGAGCTTTACGCCTGCGGGGTCGAACTGGCGAATGCTTTCGGGGAATTGACGGACGCCGGCGAGCAGCGCCGCCGCTTCGAACACGAGATGGCGGAAAAAGCCCGCATCTACGGGGAGCGCTACCCGCTCGACGAGGATTTTCTCGACGCGCTTTCGATCATGCCGGCGGCAAGCGGCGCGGCGCTCGGCTTCGACCGGCTCGCCATGCTGGCCACGGGTGCCACGCGCATTGAGCAGGTCATGTGGGCGCCGGTCGCGGAGGTGTTTGGATGACCGCGACGCGTTCATTGAAGACTACCGATGAGCTGGCATCCGCCGGACTGATCGAACCGGGAAAACTCCCAGCCATTCGCGCCGTCGCGGACCGTTACGCCATAGCCCTGACGCCGACCGTGGTTTCGCTCATCGACCGTACCGACCGGCAGGATCCTGTCGCCCGGCAATTCGTGCCCGATCCGGCCGAGTTGCTGGCGACGCCGGAAGAACGCGCCGACCCCATCGGCGATCAGGCGCACAGTCCGGTAAAGGGCATCGTCCATCGTTATCCGGACCGCGTGCTGTTGAAGGCCGTGCATATCTGCCCGGTCTATTGCCGCTTCTGTTTTCGCCGCGAAATGGTCGGTCCGCAGGGCGACGGCACGCTGGCGCCAGCAGAGCTGTCGGCGGCGCTCGCCTATATCCGCGCACATTCCGAGATCTGGGAAGTGATTCTCACCGGCGGAGATCCGCTGGTCCTTTCGCCGCGGCGGCTTTCGGTAATCATGCAGGGGCTTGCTGATATCCCGCATGTGAAGATCGTCCGCTTCCATACGCGGGTTCCGGTGGTCGAGCCGGACCGCGTGGACGAGGCGATGATCGCCGCCCTGAAGGAAAGCGGCAAGGTGATCTATGTGGCGCTTCACGCCAACCATCCCCGCGAACTGAGCGATACCGCCCGCGCCGCGTGCGCGCGGTTGATCGATGCAGGCATTCCCATGGTCAGCCAGACGGTGCTGCTCAAGGGCATCAACGATGATCCGGTCGTGCTCGGCGACCTGATGAAGGCTTTTGTCGAAACCCGGGTCAAACCCTATTATCTGCATCATCCGGATCTTGCGCCCGGCACCAGCCATTTCCGGCTGGATATCGCCGATGGGCAGAAGATCGTTGCGGCGCTGCGCGGAAATGTTTCCGGGCTGTGCCAGCCGACCTATGTCCTGGATATTCCGGGCGGTCATGGCAAGGCGATGATCGGCAAAAGTGCGGTACGCACGGAAGGCGGCTGCTATTCGGTCAGCGATTTCCGCGGCGAGGAGCACAGATATCCTCCGAAGTGACGCGCGCTCGCCTTCACGCGACAGCTCCTGCCCGTGTTTTGGAGAGCCCACACGAATGCGGAACCTCATTTGATTTTGTATGTGTGGCTCCGCATTCGCGTGGCCTTCGGCGTTCTTTCGGGGTGTCCTGCCCCTACAGGTGATCATCTCGCCTCGCTGCGTGGCTTCATTTGCGGTCTCCTTTCGGGAAACCTTGCCACTTGCACGGCTATACCGAACCGGACATGGCTGCCCGGGGGAGGCTTGATAGGAAGCGATCGGGTTGATGGCCCGCTCTCCTCCATGGCTTTCACCTCTTCCACCTTTCCCGCACGTTACGGGTCCAATGGAAGCGCCGGCTCCCGCCTGCCCGCGAACGTCTCGCGAAACACTCCGGCGACGGAAGCGGGAGGATTGTAGGCATGGATGCGGAGGGTGGGGATGATGACGCGGTCAAGTCATTGGAGATGCTGAGCGGCGGCGATGAATTGTCCCCGGGACAAACATGGAAAGGCAGCATTGTGGGGCGTGCCCCGCCATACCCCCTCTGTCCTGCCGGACATCTCCCCCTCAAGGGGGGAGATCGGCTGGAAGCGAGGCCCTAACCCAGTCAAAGCCTTGAGATTGCCGCAAGATTGCTGAATTCTGCTCCCCGCCGGCTTCCTGCCCTTCACGATTGGAAAGGGATCGCTGAGCATGCCTCCTTCGATCTCCCCCTTGAGGGGGAGATGCCCGGCAGGGCAGAGGAGGGTGAACCGGCCTCGACGTGAACTGGCCCAACGTCGAAGGGCATGGGATCATGCTCACTCCTTCCCCACCGGCATGTAGAGATCGCCGCCGTCGCGGTATTTGGCGGCCATGGCTTCCAGTCCCTCCTTCTGCGCCTCAGCCCGGATATCATGCGAAATCCGCATCGAGCAGAACTTCGGGCCGCACATGGAGCAGAAATGCGCCACCTTGTGCGCTTCCTTCGGCAAGGTCTCGTCATGGAAGGAGCGCGCCGTTTCCGGATCGAGCGACAGGTTGAACTGGTCCTCCCACCGGAACTCGAAACGGGCGCGGGAAAGCGCGTCGTCGCGAACCCGGGCTGCCGGATGGCCCTTGGCGAGATCGGCCGCATGCGCGGCGATCTTGTAGGTGATGACGCCGACCTTGACGTCGTTGCGGTCCGGCAGGCCGAGATGTTCCTTCGGCGTCACGTAGCAGAGCATCGCCGTGCCGAACCAGCCGATCATCGCTGCCCCGATCCCTGAGGTGATGTGGTCGTAGCCGGGAGCGATATCGGTCGTCAGCGGCCCGAGCGTGTAGAACGGCGCCTCGCCGCAAACCTTGAGCTGCTTGTCCATGTTTTCCTTGATCTTGTGCATCGGCACATGACCGGGGCCTTCGATCATCACCTGGCAATCCTTCGCCCAGGCGATCTTGGTGAGTTCGCCGAGCGTCTCCAGCTCCGCAAACTGCGCCGCGTCGTTGGCATCAGCGATCGAGCCGGGACGCAGGCCATCGCCGAGCGAGAAGGACACGTCATAGGCCCGGCAGATATCGCAGATTTCCTCGAAATGCTCGTAGAGGAAGCTCTCCTTGTGGTGATGCAGACACCACTTTGCCATGATCGAGCCGCCGCGCGAGACGATGCCGGTGACGCGATTGACGGTGAGCGGGATGTAGGGAAGCCTGACGCCCGCGTGGATGGTGAAATAATCGACGCCCTGTTCAGCCTGCTCGATCAACGTGTCGCGATAGACCTCCCAGGTCAGGTCTTCGGCGATGCCGTTCACCTTTTCGAGCGCCTGGTAGAGCGGCACCGTGCCGATCGGCACCGGCGAATTGCGAATGATCCATTCGCGGATATTGTGGATGTTCCGGCCGGTGGACAGGTCCATGACCGTATCCGCACCCCAGCGGATCGACCAGACCATCTTTTCGACCTCCTCCGCCATGGAGGAAGTGACGGCGGAGTTACCGATATTGGCGTTGATCTTCACCAGGAAATTCCGGCCGATGATCATCGGCTCGCTTTCGGGGTGGTTGATGTTGGAGGGGATTATCGCCCGTCCTTCCGCGACTTCGCGGCGAACGAATTCAGGGGTCACGAAATCCGGAATATGCGCTCCGAAGCTCTCGCCGTCACGGATGAGAGCTTCCTTGGCCGCCTGCCGGCCGAGATTTTCGCGGATGGCGATGAACTCCATTTCCGCCGTGACGATGCCGGCGCGCGCATAGGCAAGCTGGGTAACGGCCCTGCCGTCTTTCGCCTTCAGGGGCGTGTTGCGGACCGGGAATTCCGGCGTCAGGCGATCGCCGGTGACAAACCCGTTGTCCTCCGGTTTCACGACGCGGCCTTCATAGGATTCGACATCGCCGCGCGCCCTGATCCAGCTTTCGCGCAGCCGCGGCAGGCCGGCTTCGATCGAGACCGCATGGGCCGGATCGGTGTAGGGGCCGGAGGAATCGTAGACGGTGACCGGCGGCTCGCCGGAGGTCGGATGCAGCGCGATCTCACGCATCGGCACCCGGATATCCGCGTGGACGACACCGGATTTGAAAACTTTGGTGGAGGCGGGAAGCGGACCGGTCGTGACGACAGGCGTAAGCTTTGGTGTGGCGATATTCATGGGTGAGGCTCCAAGGTTTGCCGTTTGGAGACCCAGTTCCAGTGTTGGAATGATGGAAAAACGCCTGAGCCGATGGACGGGAATCCCGCCTGAAAGCCGTGAGCGCTCGCACCGTCCCTACGCCAGTATGAACTGGATCAGGTTCAACGGGTCACTGCGCCTCGGCGGCAAAGCCGTCCGACCAGCAGTATCTCAGCCCCTTGCCGGGACCCCCCTGGTGAATGCGAGCATCAAAAACCTGCCGAGCGCCCGTGTCAAGCCAAAGCTGGCCATGCGGATATCTCGGATTTTAGCGAATCCCGCAGCCCTAACTTCACGACGTTTCTTACCGGAATTTTATGCTTTCCGACGTAGACAGTGTTCCCGGCGATGAACGCAAATTCCAGTCATTGGAGATGTCGAGATGAACGAGACTATTCGCGAACTGCTGGCACGGGTCGGCGGGCTTCCGGTTGCAGTGACCGAACTTGAAGATGCGGCCGATCTTTATGCGGCCGGGCTTTCCTCCTTTGCCTCCGTGCAGCTGATGCTGGCCATCGAAGAGGCTTTCGACATCGAGTTTCCCGACAGCCTCCTGAATCGCAAGTCCTTTGCCAGCATCTCGGCAATCGAGCAGACGGTCGCCCAGATCGTGAAAGCCCGTGAGGCTGCGTGATGAGCCTCCCAGCCTTTGCCGCCGACATGACGCTCGGCGCACGTGCCCGCCGAGTGGCGGAGGTCGCGGCCGAAAATGCCGACCGCGTCGACCGGGAAGCCCGTTTTCCGCAGGAAGCGGTCGATGCCATGAGGGCCGAACGCCTGCTCGGCATTCAGGTCCCCATATCGCTTGGCGGCGAGGGGGCTTCGACACAGGAGATCGCGGAGGTCTGCTCCATCCTGGGACAGGCATGCGCGGCAAGCGCCATGGTCTTCGCCATGCACCAGATCAAGGTGTCAAGCCTGGTCGAGCACGGCGGCGACAGCGAGTGGCATAGGGATTTCATGCGCGAGCTTTGCGCCCGTCAGCTTCTTGTCGCCTCCGCGACAACGGAAGGCGGCATCGGTGGCAATCTGCGCAATTCCATCTGCGCCATCGAGATCGACGGAAACATCTGCCGCCTGACGAAGGACGCGACCGTCATTTCTTACGGCGTTCATGCGGATGTCATCATGGTGACCTCCCGCGCCCACGCCGACGCGGCTCCGGGCGACCAGGTCATGACCGTTTTCAGGAAGAACCAGTATACGCTGGAAAAGACGGTGGACTGGGATACGCTCGGCATGCGGGGCACCTGCTCTGACGGCTTTATCTTCAAAGGCGAGGCGCCGGTCACGCAGATCTTCCCGAAACCGTTTGCCGAAATCGCGGCGCAGAGCATGCTTGCCTCGTCGCACCTCCTCTGGAGCGCGGTATGGTATGGCATCGCAGCCGATGCGGTATTGCGTGCGCAGGCCTTCGTGCGCGCCGCCGCTCGCAAGGCGAATGGCACCACGCCGCCCGGCGCGTTGAGACTCGCGGAAACATCCAACCTGCTGCAGCTCCTGAAGTCGAACATTCTTTCGGGCCTGAAGGCCTACGAGGACGCCAAGGCTGAGCCGGACCAGCTTTCCTCGATGGCGTTTTCGATCGCCATGAACAACGTCAAGCTCGCCTCGTCGGAGACGATCCTGACCATCATCAACCAGGCGATGATCATCTGCGGCATCATGGGTTACAAGAACGGCACGCCTTATAGCCTCGGCCGGCATCTGCGCGATGCCCATTCGGCCCAGCTGATGATTTCCAACGACCGCATTCTGGGCAACACGTCGACCATGCTGCTCGTACAGAAACCGGACACCAGCCTTCTCGGCTGACGCCCACCCGTCAATGATTGCCCGTCAAATGAATTGAATGAGGTGAAGCCATGGATATGCAAGTTTCCTTTCTCGACCGCCTGTTCGACGCAGGCCTTCTGATCGACACCGGCGTCGACGGGCTTTATGGCCGCAGCGGCCGGTTCGAAGATGTGATTACGGCCTTCGAGCGGCTGATCGACAGGATAGGCGGGGCCGACGGCGCGGAAGCCATGCGCTTTCCGCCCGGCATGAACCGCGCCTTCTTCGAGCAGAGCGGCTACATGAAGAGCTTTCCGCAGCTCGCCGGCACCGTGCATTCCTTCTGCGGCAACGAGCTCGACCACATGAGCCTGTTGAAATGCATGGAAGTGGGCGAGGAAGACTGGACGAAGGGTCAGGAAGCGACCGATATCGTGCTGACGCCGGCCGCCTGCTATCCGCTCTACCCGACCGTTGCCCGGCGCGGCAACCTGCCGAAGTCCGGCGCTCTCTATGATCTGCAGAGCTACTGCTTCCGCCACGAGCCCTCCAAGGACCCGGCCCGCCAGCAGCTGTTCCGCATGCGTGAATATGTCTGCATGGGCACGGAACAACACGTCACCGATTTCCGCCAGCGCTGGATGGATCGCGG
This sequence comes from Neorhizobium sp. S3-V5DH, assembly GCF_004343065.1. Lineage (NCBI taxonomy): Bacteria > Pseudomonadati > Pseudomonadota > Alphaproteobacteria > Hyphomicrobiales > Rhizobiaceae > Neorhizobium > Neorhizobium sp. S3-V5DH. Next base: position 191,983 of record NZ_SMCL01000008.1, on the reverse strand, counting down.
CGTCGAGATGATGAAGTCGGTCGGCCTCGAGGTGACGATCGACATCGCCAACGACCCCTTCTTCGGCCGCGCCGGCAAGATGCTGGTCAACAACCAGCGCGACCAGAACCTCAAGTTCGAGCTCCTGATTCCGATCACCTCGGTTGCCAAGCCGACCGCCTGCATGAGCTTCAACTATCATCAGGATAGTTTCGGTTTGAAATGGGGCCTGAACCTGGAAGACGGCAGCGTCGCACACACGGCCTGCGTCGGTTTCGGGCTGGAGCGGATCGCACTCGCTCTCTTCCACACCCACGGTCTCGACGTGAAAGAGTGGCCGGAATCCGTCCGCGCCACCCTGTGGGGCTAAGGCCATGGCTGGAGTTCTAGCCGGTCTTGATCCGGCCAGCTACAGGCCGCATGCGCTACATTCGGCGGAGCGCATCTGGCCGGAGACCAATTGTTATGTGGACCTCTGGATCGAGGTGCTTTCGGCGCAGGGCCTTCCGCCGGAAGCCATGCTGGGTTTCACATTGACCCAGGATTTTGAGGGCGACCAGTTCACCTTTTTCAAGGTGCCGCTGGAGGATCTCGAAGCGCTTTACGGCATCCGCGTCACGGAACTGGCGATCTTCGACAGGCCGGAGCGGCATGTGCTCGAGCAAATCGGCCGCGGCCGGTTGACGCTGCTGGAGCTCGACAGCTACTTCCTGCCGGATACGCGCGGAGTGACCTATCGCCAGGAGCATGGCAAGACGACGGTGGCGGTAAACCGGCTCGACCTGGAGAAGCGCGAGCTGGACTACTTTCACAACGGCGGCTTCTTCCATTTGTCCAGTGAAGATTTCGACGGCCTATTCCAGACGAATGCGGCCCCGGAGGCGCTGCCCTTCCTGCCGTACACCGAATTTGCAAAGTTTCCGGCGACCTATCCGGCTGCCAGAGACATGCGGGAGACGGCGTGGAAACTCTTGCGGCACCATTTCGCCAGACGGCCGGAGCAAAATCCGATCCGGGCTTTCGCCGAGGTCTTCCCGACCCAGGTCGAGCGCCTGGCCGAACGCGATTTCGGCTTCTTCCACAAATATGCCTTCAACACGCTGAGGCAGGTGGGGGCCAATTTCGAACTTCTGGCTAGCCATCTCGACTGGCTGAATAGCAAGGGTTTTGCGCAGGCGGAAAAACATGCGCTGAGAATTGCTGAAGTCGCCAAGTCTACGCAATTCCAGCTTGCCCGCGCCGTCACCCGCAAGAAATTTGACCCGCTGGCAACGGCGCTCGATCCGGCCGTCGAAGCCTGGGATCTGCTGGCGGCAGAACTGGCCATGACATTGGCCCAGACCCGCGAGGCCGCGTGAGCGCACTTTCGCTGATCGGCACTGAGACCAGTCTTCTTTCGGAGGGCTGGTCATTGCTTTTGAGCGAGCGCGACGCCTATTCGCTGCCAAGTCATCTGCCGCCTGCCCTCGACGATATTCCGGCGGCCGTGCCGGGCACGGCTGCGGCCGCTCTGGAAGCCGCCGGCCGCTTCGACCGCGATGAACCGGAGCCTCTGATCGAGAAAGATGCCTGGTATCGCCGCTCGCTTGCCGGCGAGGCACCCGGTACCGCAATCCTTCGCTTTGACGGCCTCGCCACGGTGGGGGAGGTTTATCTCGGTGATCGGCTGGTCCTCTCGTTTGACAGCATGTTCGAAAGTCACGACGTGCCGGTAGAGCTGACCGGCGGCGAGACCCTGTCGATTTGTTGTCGCGCGCTGAAACCGCATCTGGACAAAACCGGACCGCGTGCCCGCTGGCGCCCAAGGCTCATGAACAATCAGGGCCTCCGGCTGGTTCGCACCACCTCGCTGGGCTTCATGCCCGGCTGGTGCCCCGAAATCCATGCCGTCGGTCCATGGCGACCGGTGTCGCTGGTGAGGCCGGGCGAAGACTGCCTTACCGACCTTTCGATCGCCACGGACTTCGTCAGCCACGAGGGCGGCATCCTCAGGGTCGCCTTTTCCTATGAGGGCCCGGCACGCGATCTCCGTCTGATCTGTAATGGCCAAGAGGCCGAGTTTTCGCTCGCCGACGAAAGATATTCAGCCGAACTTCGTCTGCCTGACGCAAAACCCTGGTGGCCGCATACCCATGGTGAGCCTGCGCTTTACGACGTCACCCTGCAGATCGACGGAAAGGCGACGTTGCTTGCCAGAACCGGCTTTCGAAACATGACAGTCGATCGCGGCACCGATGGCAATGACTTCGCGGTCCTCATCAACGGCGAGAAGATTTTCTGCCGCGGAGCCGTCTGGACGACAGCCGACATCGTGAAACTGCCGGGCGAGCGCGCCGCCTATGAGCCATGGCTGAGGCTCGCGAGGGATGCGGGCATGAACATGATCCGTATTCCTGGCGTCGCGGCCTACGAGAGCGGTGACTTCTTCGCGCTTTGCGACGAGCTCGGGCTGTTGGTCTGGCAGGATTTCATGTTCGCCAATTTCGATTATCCCGCGACCGATCCGGATTTCGTGATTCACGTGAAAAAGGAAATCTCCCAGTTCCTGAACGCGACACAAGCGTCTCCATCGCTTGCTATCCTTTGCGGCGGCAGTGAAATCTATCAGCAGGGGGCCATGCTCGGTCTGCCGGAGCGCATCTGGAAAGGAGCGTTCTGCGAAGAGATTCTGGCAGAGCTCGCCGCTCGATACCGGCCGGACCTGCCCTATGTGGCTAATTCCCCTTCCGGCGGAGCTTTGCCCTTCCATCCCAATGCCGGTGTCGCGCATTACTACGGCGTCGGCGCCTATAAGCGCCCGCTCGAAGATGCGCGGCGGGCGAATGTGCGCTTTGCCGCCGAATGCCTGGCCTTTTCCAACCTTTCCGGAACCGAGACATTGGCCGACGGCAAGGCCGGCATTCCTCGCGACAGAGGTGCCGACTGGGATTTCGAGGACGTGCGCGACCACTATCTCGGCGATCTCTACGCCGTCGACCCGCAGGAGCTTCGGCAGAATGACTTTGAGCGCTATCTCATGCTCTCCCGCGTCGTTACCGGGGAGGTGATGGAAGCTACCTTTGCCGAATGGCGACGGCCGGGCTCCACCTGCAACGGTGCCTTGGTATTTACCTTTCAGGACGTGATGCCGGGCCCCGGATGGGGCGTGATCAGCGTTGACGGTCTGCCGAAACCGGCCTGGTACGCGTTGAAAAGGTCGTTTCGGCCGCTTCAAGTCCTCTTCACCGACGAGGGCACGAATGGGCTCGATGTTCACCTCCTGAACGAGACGCCAGGCAGCTTACCCGTAAGTTTGGAGATTGCCTGCTTGCGGGACGGCAAGCTTCCCGTGGTTTCCGGCCGACGTGAACTGAGGCTGTCTGGTCGGGGCAGCGAAAGCCTGGCCTGTACCGACCTCTTCGGCGCCTTCTTCGACACCGGCTATGCCTACCGCTTCGGACCACCCTCCCACGACGTGACCGTGGCCCGATTGAGGCATGGCGAGACAGGTGCAATTCTCGCCGAGGCCTTTCATTTTCCGCTCGGACGCCCCTCTGCACTTCATGATGCCGAGATAAGCGCGGCGCTGGTCGAGGATCCCTCAGGGTGCTGGCTGGAACTTGCAACCGACCTATTCGCACAGTCGGTCAATCTGGATGTTCCAGGCTACCGCGCTGCCGACAACTGGTTCCATCTGGCGCCGGGCGATAAGAAACGCGTGCGGCTTGTCGCAGAGGTTACTGCGGTTGATCGGCCGCAGGGTGTCGTCCGCTCACTCGGCAGCCGCCGCCCCATATATTTCTGATTTTTCCGTGCCGGTCGACGGCGCAAGGCGAAAAGCCAATTGCTGCACGGCTTGTAGATAGACGTCACGGGCGTGATCCGGCGTCAGATTGTGGTCCGCATCCAGAATGATAGTCGCCGATACATTGGGAAACCGGGCAAGGCCCGCACCGTCGCGGCCAAAATAGAAATTGTAGTGGTCGAGGCCGAGATCATTTTCGCTATAGATCAACGAGACCTGGACGCCGCGGCGTTTGAGCCGGTCGAAAGCGCGATAGATCTCCCGCCCCTCTGAGGTAAAATCCCGAAAAACGTGGGTCATCCGGTGGGAAAGCCGCTTGGTAAGAGCCTTGGCAATATTACGGATCGCCGCACGAAGATCGACGTCACCTTGAAGAACCCGCTTGAAGGTCTCGGCGCGCAGCACCCGTTTTCCGTAATCATCGAGGCTGCGGGTACCGTTGACGATGGCATCCTCGACCGAGCGCCCCCGGCGCCATCGAAAGACGGCCGGATTGACCAACACACCGCCCGCGATGCGGACGTCGGTCAGGGCTGACTGAAATCCGAGATAGGCGCCGCTGCAACGTCCCGCGACAATCACAGGCGCCAATGCACGAGTTTCAAGAAAATCGATCGCCTCCGATACATCGCCGTTCTGCGTGGAATGATAAAGGACCTGTTCCGGACGGCCGGGCACGAGCGGGCTGTCGCCGGCATTGGCGGTATCGAAGCGGAGGGAGGGGATACCGGATCGGGCAAGCATCCGCGCCATAGCCGCCGTCGTGCGTCCCCAGCCGGCATGGCGGTCATAGGCCGAAGTGAGGAACAGCACCGTCGCAGCGCCGCGCTCGTGCAGCGGTTCGCAGACGATACCGGAGAGCCGGTTGTTCGACCCGAAACGGACCGGGGTTTCAGCGAAACCGTCACCGGCGAGCGGCGAAACGACGACCGGTTGAGGCCGCGTCGCCGAGCGTTCCGGAACGGGGATAGCCGCGATCCAGTCCACCAGATTGTCTGCCACCGGCAGCGGCAGTTTTGAAATCGCCGGATTGGAAACAAGCTTGTCGTAGCCTTCAAAGGCCTGTTCGGTGACCTTGGCGCCGAGCGTCGTCAGGCGTGAGGCGAATTCCCGGTCCGCCGGCCTGTCAGGCCGGCCCATTACCAGAGCCTGCGCCGCAGGCGCCCGCTCCACCGCCATCAGATTGACCTCGCGAATGTCCGCGGCAATTTCGGCCGGCATTGTCAGCGACGCAATCGAAACGCCCGACTTGTCCCGCTGCGCCTCGGAAAGGCCGAGGTTATCGTCCACGACCTTTGACCAGACGGCGAGCTCGCGAAGGTGCGGACGGCCGGATATGACTGGTGCGAGATAGGCGATCGCTTCCAGGCCCTCGATCTGCCCCGCGGCAGCGGTGGCGACAACTGCGCCGAGGCCTTGCGACACAACGACGATCCGCTCACAGCCGGAAAGCACCTTGAGCCGCCCGGCTGCGGCAATCAGGCTATCGGACCAGACGGAAAGGCCTTCTGTAAAATCCTTGCCATCCAGCGCGTCGCCTGTCCCGGGATAATCGAAGCGAAGGCTCGCAATGCCGCGATCGGCGAGTTTCTCGGAAATGATGCGCCAGAACTTGCGGGTGCACATCTCTTCAAGGCCCCAGGGACTGGCGAAGAGGACGGCGAGGCGGGAAACCGCTGTATCCGGTGACGGGGGCGCAAACAGGCCGACCGTGCTGCCGAAGGTGAAAGGCTCGGCGGCCTGCCGCGGCTGCAACGGCGGTTCCTGCACTTCCAGCCGGGCTGTCTTCTCTGCGTCCATCATGGTCGTCTTGGCAATCTCCAGATCATCCTTTCGACGCATAACCCAAGCTCGCTTATGTAGGCTTAAGCAATTATCTGAACTTTTAGCGATTGCAGCCGGTTTGTTCCGAAAAGAAGCTCGAGAGAACCTGCATCTGCGGCCGGTCACCCTCCTTTGTCGGCTGAATGTTGAGCGCCTCGTCTTCCGGCCACCAATCGCCGCCAGCCCAATAGGACCAGCCGAGCCAGACATCGGCATTTTGCTCGACTGTCCTCACCATATCGGCAAGTCCTGTCAGGCATTCCGGGCTGGCCGGTGCCGCGAACTCGCCGAGGAAACCCCTTCGGCCATGATCTCTTAACCAACCGGCGACATCCTGTACCGCCTTAACGGCGTCCGCCGCCCGCGTGCACTCGGAGTTCTTTCCGGAAAAATCCACATCCAGATATTGGTGAAGTTCGTAGGCATAGTGATCCTGGGGATCCTCGACCCCGAGCATTGCCGAGGCATTGGGCGTGCCGTAGTCGCCCGTCGTCCAGCTGTGGGCGCCCGTCCAGGCCGTACCTGGAACCAGCAGCAGGTTGCCGGCTCCTGTCTTGCGGATTGCGGCGATCGCAGCGTTCACGGACAGCAGCCAGTCTTCTGCCGAAACCCCGTAAGGCTCGTTCATCAGCCCGAAGGCCACGCCTTCCACCCCGACAAAGGCGGCGGCCAGACGACGCCAGAAATCGGCAAAAGCGCTCTGCGGGACGGCTTCAGATCCGATTAAATTCCCTCGGAAGCGGGCATAATTATGCGGATCCAAAATGACGGCCATGCCGCTTGCACGAATGAGCATCACGGTATCGTACAGCCGCTTGAACTCGGCCGCATCGAAAGGTTCGTGGAGCTCCGGCTGGAGCCTTTCCCACAGAAACGGCAACCGGACGGTGTTGAATCCTTTGCCAGCAAAATAATCGATCGTTTCCTTGGAAGGATAGACGTATCCGGCGCCGTACTCGGCGCCGAGCTCCCCGAATTCCGCCCCAGCGAGATTCACCCCTCGCAAGCACAGCGGTTCAGCCTTGGCCGACCCGGCAGCAATCGTGAAACAGACGAGAACACCAAGCACGTGCAAGCGGGAGGGCCGGTTTTGTCGAAGCGGCTGTTCCACGTCTTCCTCCATTTTAGTCCGGGCAACATGGCATCAGAACCTTTAGCAAATGCCAATGGTTGCCTGGAAACAGCAAGACGGCGGCGATACGCGCCCGGACGACGCAAAGGGAACGGAATTTTAGGCAGCCGGCCTTAAGTTCAAAGCAACCGAAAAATATCCGCCGCTTGGCTCAAAACGGCTTCTATGTACACATGACCATATCAGCCTTGCCATGATTTCAACCAAATTTCCTTTCGAATTTGGGGCGAAATATTGTCTAGGGAATGTTTTGTGTATACACGAATAGCCTGCAGCGACGGAGGAGGGAGATCTAGATGAAGACTTATGTTCTGAGGGTATCGTGCAAGTCGACGCGCGGCATCGTGGCGGCGATATCCGGGTTCCTGGCCGAGATGGGCTGCAATATCATCGACAGTTCGCAATTCGACGACCTCGACACCGGCAAATTCTTCATGCGCGTCAGCTTCCTGTCGGAAGAAGGCGCCGAGCGCCCGGCACTCGTCGAAGGCTTCAAGCCGATCGCCGACAAGTTCGAGATGGACTGGGAGATATTCGATGCGGAGGACCGCATCAAGGTTCTCCTGATGGTCTCCCGCTTCGGCCACTGCCTGAACGACCTGCTCTACCGCTGGCGGATCGGCGCCTTGCCGATCGACATCGTCGGCGTTGTCTCCAACCACTTCGACTACCAGAAACTGGTGGTCAACAACGACATCCCCTTCCACCACATCAAGGTGACGAAGGATAACAAGCCCAAGGCGGAAGCCCAGCTGATGGATGTCGTCGAGTCGACCGGCACCGAACTCATCGTGCTGGCCCGCTACATGCAGGTGCTGTCCGACCAGCTCTGCGCCAAGATGTCGGGGAGGATCATCAATATTCATCATTCCTTCCTGCCGAGCTTCAAGGGCGCCAACCCTTACAAACAGGCCTACCAGCGCGGAGTGAAGCTGATCGGCGCGACCGCTCACTACGTCACGGCCGATCTCGACGAAGGACCGATCATCGAACAGGACACGGTGCGCATTACCCACGCGCAAAGCCCGGACGATTATGTTTCGCTCGGCCGTGACGTGGAAAGCCAGGTTCTCGCCCGCGCCATCCACGCCCATATCCACCACCGCACCTTTATCAACGGCAACCGCACCGTTGTCTTCCCGCCGAGCCCGGGCTCCTATGCTTCCGAGAGAATGGGCTGAGGCAGTGCCTAACTAGCCGAGAGCCTATGGACGCGCGGTTCCGCCGCTCTATCCTCTTCGGGAGCGCCCCTTCCGGAGAGGCTTATGTCCGACGGCATGCCCGAACTCACCGACGCGTCGTCAACCGATCTTGCGATTGAGACGGTGGAGGGAGTTTTGCGGGAACACTACGGGCTGTCCGGGCAGGTATTTCCGATCGAAGGGCGGCAGAACCCCTATTTCCTGATCGACAACGGCCATATGCGCTATCTCCTCAAGACGGCGCCTGCCGATGCCCCCCTTCCGGAGATCGAGGCCGAACACGCGCTGATGCGGCATATTCTGCGCGGCACCGACGGCCCGCTGGTTCCCGAGCCGGTGCTCACCAAAGACGGCGCAGACACGGTTGTGCTACCGCTTGAAGGAGAAGACAGGCGCCTGCGTCTCCTGACCTTTCTGGAGGGTGCTCCGCTGCCTGCGGACGACACGTTGTCGGATAAAGGGATCGCCGCCTTCGGATCGATCTCGGCGGCACTCACCAGAAGCCTCGAAGGCGTTGACAATCCGCTGTTGGAACGTGAGCCGGAGAGCGATCTGCGAAAGGCAGGCCCGCAGACGGTAACGCTCCTGGCTGAAGTAACCGATCAGGAAACACGCGACGTCATTGCCAAGGCCATGGTGACGGCGCTGAGGCGCATCCAGCCGCTGGGCCCAGGCCTGCGGATCGCGGCCGTCCACCAGAACCTGGATGCCGGAACCGTCGTGGGCAACACGACGGAGGCCGGCTGGCTGCCGACCGGCGTGACGGATTTTACCGGAATCGCCAAGAGCTGGCTTGTTGCGGGATTGGCAAATACCTGCGCATTCCTGTTGGTAAATCGGGACGGTGATGCCCTGGCACTCTTACCGGCCATTCGCGCCTATCACGACCTCTATCCGCTCACTCTCACGGAGATCGAAGCACTCTGGCCGCTGGTCGTCGCCCGCACGGGAATTCTGACGGCCGAAGCCGAGAGCAAACTGGCACAGCGGCCCGCTGATCCGCAGGCAAAGGAGGAAACGGAAAAACGGCATGCCGTGCTGCGCGCTGCAACAGCAATCTCTCCGGCGCTGGTGTTTGCAGCATTTCTCGAGGCGACCGGCATGACAAATCCGCTGCCGGAAATGATCCCCATGCTGCCGGACATCGATCCGGAAACGATCCGGACCGTCGATCTCAGCGTCACCAGTCCTCTGCTTTACGGCGGCAACTGGATCGACCCGGAAAACGATTGGAAAATGCTCGCCCGCATCGCCAGGGAAACCGGGCGCTGCAGCACGCGCTACGGCGAATACCGCCTTTCGAAGAGCCTTGCGGACCCGCGGCAGGAACCGGAAAACTTCGCGCTCCACGTGGACGTTTGCGTGCCAGCAGGAACGCCGGCGCTGGCGCCCTTTGCCGGAACGTTGAAAAGCGTCGGATCGCGGATCGTTCTTTCGGGAGCAAGCCTTGCACTGCATCTGGAAGGTTTGGACTGCGCGCTTCCGGACGGCAACGAGCTCAGTATGGGCGACCCGATCGGTGCCGTTGCCGGCGCCGAAAATTCCGTTGGCGGGCTACGTCTACGTTTCTGCCGGGACCCCGAACTCCTGCCGCCGCTCTTCTGTACGGCGGAGAAGGTGGGCACCTGGTCCAGGCTATGCCCCTCGCCGGCAGCACTCCTGGGAGTCGTCACCGATGCACCGGTACCCGTCCAGATGAACATCCCGGTCCGCGGCTGGAAAGAGCATCTTTTCGACGCTGCGGGCCGCTGTCTGCTCGATCTGCGGGAAGACACATCGCTGATCGGCCACGGCCACCCGCGCGTCGCAGCGGCGAGTTATCGCCAGCGTCTGCTGTTGAATGCGCCCTCTTCCGAGCCGTTCGAAGCGGCAGAGCTTTTGGCCCAGCGCCTGAAGGCGCTCGCACCAACGGGGCTTGATGACCTATATGTCCTGCGCGGGTGGCGGGATGCATTTCACTACGCCTTGGCGCTCACGCGCAACCATACCGGCCGACACGAGATCGTCAGTATCACCGGAGTTTCGGGGACAACCCACGATCCCGCGATAAACAGTGCCGGCGGCGTGCAAGGCACGATAGATTCCCTGGATGCGGGTGATAAGGCCGGTCTGCTGCTTGCTGGCTACACGCAGCCTTTCGACGGCCTTCCTGAGATCTTGGAGGCGCTTCGACGCAACGAGGGCTTGCTGCTCATCGATGAGACGCGCTCCGGCTGGGGCAGATCCGGCCGCTATCTTTGGGGATTCGAGGCACTGGGACTGTCGCCCGACATCCTGGTGGCAGGACTTCCCGGAGAAGATATTGCCGTATGCTTCGCTCGCGAAAATCTCGCGGCCGCCCCAGACGACAGGATGGAAAAGCCGAGCCCTGTTGCCTGTTCGGTCGCCGCAGCCATGCTGGAAATCTGGTCGGAAGAGGACTTGCGGGACAATGCCCGGCTTGTCGGGGACCACCTGAAATCAGCCCTTGAGCAGCTGGCGCGCCGTCATCATGCAATCCAGGATGTAACCGGCAGTGGCCTATGCCTTGCCCTGAACTTCAAGAATGAGGAACTCGCCGAGAAGATAACGGCGCTACTGCGAAGGGAGCGCGTCTTGGCGAATACCGAAGCGCCGGCTTCGCTCCTGATCGTCCCGCCGCTTTGCTTTGCCCGCGACAGCGCCGACCGACTGCTCGAGCGGCTCGAAACCGCTCTCGCGCAAAATTGACAGCTTACCGAAATGGAAATTTCCGCTGCTCCGCCTTGCGCAAGCCGGGACGCCACCTATTTAATTGCAGACGGACGCAGGTCGCGAATATGCGAATGAAATTTCACAATTCCGCCTTCTTCCTGTCATCGATCGGAAAAAAATTCTAGTTATACCGATTTTCGTTGATCGCGCTGTCAGGTTTTGCTACAGACGGTTTTCGTTCGATCGGTGAGTCCGATCGGTTTTGCACGCAACATCGTGAGGGAGAGTGACATGTATAAATTCGTCCGCGTCGCCGCCTTCGGTGGGGATGCGTCCAACATGATTGGCACGGATCGCCGCTCCCTTCCGTGCTGTCGAATGTAACGCTTTCAGTTCCATCATTCCTGAAAATTTTCATTCGCCAGAGCTGCCTATCAAGCAGTCAATGCGGGAGTCTGCCATGCAGAAGCAAGTTATCGAATTCGGCGGCGAGCCCGTCGGTATTGTCATTCCGGACGCAGATCGGCTGAAGTTCATCGCCGTGAAATTCCACGTCATCGATCTCGACGAACAGCGCTTTGGCTCTGCCGACGAGGTGCGCCTTGCCATTCGCGACCTTGTTCGTTCGCGCAACGCGGCGCCGACGGCGCATGTCTGAAATTTGATTTAAGCACCTTCAAAAGCCGCCTCCGGGCGGCTTTTTCATGCGTACTAGAAGGCAGTGAAAGTGATTGTCGTCAAGGAACGTTCGATGCCGGGTATCGACGCGATTTTCTCGTTGACGAACCGCCCGATTTCGTCGCTGTCCTTGATGTAAATCTTCAGCAGAAGGTCCCAGTCGCCGCTTGTCGAATAGAGCTCGGAGACGAGTTCCGTCTTGTAGATGGCGTCGGCGACTTCATAGGTCTGACCGGGCTTGCAGCGAAGCTGCACGAAGATGGGCTTCATGGACGTCTTCCCGTCGGTTGATCGCCTTTGCGATCGTGATGGCACATATCCGACTATTGGCCGATGCGGTTGCCGTTCGCAAGCCGGTCCGCCCGGATCTCCTGCAGTATCCAGTCGCGGAACGCGGCGAGCGGAGGATAGGTGGCGCGGTCGGGCGGATAGGCAAGATAATATTGTCCGGTTTCCATAGCCCGGCCTTTGGCGGCCGGCACCAGCAGCCCTTGCTCCAGTTCCCGGTCGATCAGGAAGCGTGGCAGGAGCGCCGCGCCGAGGCCGGCCGACGCAGCCTCGACCATCGGCATGAATTGATCGAACAGCATTCCGTGCAAGGTTTCGAACGGGATTTCGTTCTGGGAAAACCACAGCTCCCAGGCGTCCGGGCGCGTATTGAGATGCAGCAGCGGCACCTTCAACACATCCCCGGGCGCCTGAATTTCATGTCGAGCCTTAAATTCCGGACTGCAGACCGGCAGCACCGCTTCGTCCATCAGAAAGGTGAGCGCAGCGCCCGGCCAGCGTGCCACGCCGAAGTGGACCGCGGCATCCAGCGTATCGAAACGGAAATCGAAGGGTTCGAGCCGGGTGATGAGATTCACGACCAGGCCCGGATGGGCCTCGAGAAAATGCGCAATCCGCGGAGTGAGCCAACGGGTACCAAAGAACGGCAGGATGGCAAGGTTGAGCGTACCGCCGGATGGATTGGCTTTGAGATTCAGGGAGGCATTCGAAATCCGCCGCAGCGCTTCGCGAACCTCTCGGGCATACCCGTCACCGGCAAGCGTCAACCGGATTGTCTGGCGCTCGCGAAGAAACAGTGCCACGCCGAGTTGCTTTTCCAACGCCGAGATCTGGCGGCTGACGGCGCTCTGGGTGAGGCCGAGTTCGTTGGCTGCCGCCGTGACGCTGCCGGTGCGGGCCGCCGCTTCGAACGCTGCGAGCAAAGAAAACGAGGGAAGGAAGCGCCGGGGCGGCAGCATGTCATTCCTCCAGCGAATGACCTGTTGAGAACATGTCGATATTCATGGATAAAGAGCCTCTGTAAAGAGTCTGAAGCGCCACTTCCGGACATTTCCATCATGTTGAACGATCCCCGCTCTCACGGCCTCTGGGAAAAGACCGCTCCCGCTCCTCCCGTGACGCCGCGGTTGGAAGAACTCGTTACCGCGGATGTGGCGATTGTCGGAGGAGGTTATACCGGTCTGTCGGCCGCACTGCATCTCGCCCAGAAGGGCGTCGATGTGAGGCTGTTGGAGGCTGCAGAGATCGGCTTCGGCGGCGCGGGTCGCAATGTCGGCCTGATCAATGCCGGCATGTGGGTCATGCCTGACGATTTTACGAAGGAACTCGGCCCGCTCTACGGCGAACGGGCCCTCGATCTTCTTGGACACGGCCCCTATCTCGTCCGCGACTTGATCGAGACCCACGGCATTGCATGCGAGCTGGAGAAGAACGGTACGCTGCATTGCGCGGTTGGCGCCGATGGCATGAAGGAACTCGAGGAGCGCGCCCGCCAATGGCAGAAACGCGGCGCCCCGGTCACTTTGCTGGACGCCATGGAAACCGAACGGCGCACGGGCAGCAAGGCCTATTCAGGTTCGCTGCTCGATATGCGCGCCGGTACGCTGCAGCCGCTTGCCTATGCCCGCGGATTGGCCCATGCCGCCGTCAGGGCAGGCGCGAAACTTCATACAGGCAGCGCGGCGATCGAAACCGGCGAAGTGAATGGCAAGAAGTTCATCAGGACTGCTCACGGACAAGTTACGGCTGACTGGATTATCGTCGCCACGGATGCCTACAGTACCGGCCCTTGGGAACAGGTTCGCCGCGAACAGGTCCATCTGCCCTATTTCAACCTCGCCACCAAACCCCTCGGCGACAACCTCCGCCACTCGATCGTCCCCGGTCGCGAAGGCTGCTGGGACACCAAGGAAATACTCTCTTCCTTCCGCATGGATCAGGCGGGGCGCCTGATCTTCGGTTCGGTCGGGGCTTTGCGCGGCACCGGTACCGCCATCCACAAGGCCTGGGCGCGACGTTCGTTGAAACGTATCTTCCCACAACTCGGCGAGGTGGAATTCCAGGCCGAATGGTACGGCCTGATCGGCATGACCGACAATGCGCTGCCGCGCTTCCACAAGTTCGGCCGCAACGCCGTCGGCTTTTCCGGCTATAACGGCCGCGGCATTTCCCCCGGAACGACATTCGGAAAAGTGCTCGCCGCGCATGTACTAGGCGAGATTTCAGAAGCCGAACTGCCGCTGCCGCTGACCGATACGACGGAGCCAGGCTTCCGCTCTCTCAAGGAAGCCTACTATGAAGCAGGCGCACAGATTGCCCACTTCGCCGGCGAACGGTTCTGATTGTCAAACCATCGCCGATTTGTAGATTGACTGACATTGAATTCCGGAGACCGATATGACCCTTGCCACTCTTGATCTCGCCGCCGAGGTGAAAAGCATTCTGAGCGATCTTGGCGTAAAAGCCGAAAGCTATACCGGCGGCACGCTTGTCGTCCGCTCGCCGATCACTGGCGCCGAGATCGGCAAGCTGCCGGAGATTTCGGCTGAGGAGGCCGGAAAGGCGATCGAAGCCGCCCATGCCGCCTTCCTGGAATGGCGGGCCGTGCCTGCTCCAAAGCGAGGCGAGCTGATCCGGCTGCTCGGCGAGGAGCTGCGTGCGGCCAAATCGGCGCTCGGCCGACTGGTGTCGGTGGAAGTCGGCAAGATCACCTCGGAGGGCCTTGGCGAAGTGCAGGAAATGATCGATATCTGCGACTTCGCGGTCGGGCTCTCCCGCCAGCTCTACGGTCTCACGATTGCCACCGAACGCGCCGATCACCGCATGATGGAAACCTGGCATCCACTCGGGGCTATCGGCATCATCTCAGCGTTCAATTTCCCGGTCGCGGTCTGGTCCTGGAATGCGGCCCTCGCCATCGTCTGTGGCAATTCGACCGTCTGGAAACCTTCGGAAAAAACCCCGCTGACCGCGCTTGCAACCCAGGCGATCTTCGAAAAGGCGCTGGCCCGCTATGTTGCAGAAGGCAATACGGCACCGAAGAACCTCTCCACGCTGCTGATCGGCGGGCGCGCGATCGGCGAGATCCTGGTCGATCACGAGAAGGTGCCGCTGGTTTCGGCGACCGGATCGACGGCCATGGGCCGCGCCGTCGGGCCGCGCCTGGCGCAGCGCTTCGCCCGTTCCATTCTGGAACTCGGCGGCAACAACGCGGCCATCGTGACGCCCACCGCGGATCTCGACCTGACGCTGCGGGGCGTTGCTTTCGCTGCCATGGGAACGGCCGGACAACGCTGCACCACGCTTCGCCGCCTGTTCGTCCATGACAGCGTCTACGACACGCTGGTACCACGCCTGGTCAAAGCCTATCAGTCGGTCACCATCGGAAATCCGCTGGAAAACGGCAACCTCGTCGGCCCCCTGATCGACCGGGCTGCTTTCGACAAGATGCAGAAGGCGCTCGAGGCCGCTAAGGCCGCTGGCGGGAAAGTGGTCGGAGGCGAACGCGTCCATGCCGAAAGCTCGACCGATGCCTACTATGTGCGCCCGGCAATCGTGGAAATGCCTGCTCAGGCAGGTCCGGTGAAGGAAGAGACTTTTGCTCCGATCCTTTACGTGATGAAGTATTCGAGCTTCGATGAGGCGCTCTCGCTGCACAATGACGTGCCGCAGGGCCTTTCCTCCTCGATCTTCACCAACGACATGCGCGAGGCCGAAACTTTCGTATCCGTGCACGGCTCCGATTGCGGCATCGCCAATGTCAATATCGGTCCCTCGGGCGCCGAGATCGGCGGGGCATTCGGCGGAGAGAAGGAAACCGGCGGCGGTCGCGAATCCGGTTCGGATGCCTGGAAGGCCTATATGCGCCGCGCCACCAATACGCTGAACTACGGCCGCACATTGCCATTGGCGCAGGGCGTCAAGTTCGACGTCATCTGATCGGATGTCTCAGCCGCTGAACCTGCTCACCGACATCGAGGGCGTGGCTGTGGGCCACGCTACGGATCATGTGCTGGGTTCGGGCGTGACGGTAATCGTTTTCGACGAACCGGCAGTCGCTTCCGGCTCGGTGCTCGGCGGCGCGCCGGGCGGGCGGGATACTGCGCTGCTCGATCCATCCATGACGGTGCAGGCGATCGATGCCTTTGTGCTCTCCGGCGGTTCGGCCTTCGGGCTCGATGCCGCAGGGGGCGTCCAGGCGGGCCTCCGCAAGATAGGTCGTGGTTTCGACGTCGGCCCGGTCCGGGTGCCGATCGTGCCGCAGGCGATTCTGATGGACCTCCTGAACGGCGGCAACAAGGACTGGGGACTTCACTCGCCCTATCGAGAGATGGGGTACGAGGCTTTCGAGGCGGCGGCAAAGGGTTCCTTCGCCCTTGGCACGGTGGGCGCAGGAACCGGCGCCACCACCGCTACCTTCAAGGGCGGAATCGGATCATCGAGTGCCAGAACTTCAGCCGGCCATACCGTTGCGGCACTGATGGCGGTCAACGCTATGGGTTCCGCGACGGTAGGCGACGGTCCGCATTTCTGGGCCGCTCCCTTCGAGGAGAATGGCGAATACGGCGGGCTCGGCTTGCCGCAGAACTTCGACAATCGGCTGCGCATGAAGGGTCGTAACAGGATTGCGACGACAATCGGTGTTGTGGTGACCGACGCGGGGCTGAGCAAGGCGGAGGCTCACCGCCTCTCGATCATGGCGCATGACGGGCTTGCCCGGGCCGTCCTGCCGACCCATCTGCCGGGCGATGGCGATACGATCTTTTCTGCAGCGACCGGCGCCAGGTCCCTGAATGACCCAGGAGACTTTCTGGAGATATGCCATCTTGGGACGCTGGTAACGGCGCGCGCAGTGGCGCGCGGAGTCTACGAAGCAACCGCGTTACCGGTGCCGGATGCGCAGCCCGCCTGGCGCGACAGCTTCGGCTCCCTGGTTAGATAGTTCGCAGCGCTTGCTCCACGCGTGGCCAATCTTCCGCAGCGGGCAGGCCGATTCTGAGATCCCCCGGGCGCTCCGCAAACCGTCGGATGATGATCCCGCGCTCGCCGAGATGCTGGAAGATCGCCTGCGCCCGCGTGTCGCGGATGAAGCGGAAGAGCGAGGTACCCCCCGCGACGGAAATGCCCGCTTCTGCGAGCACGGCATCGAGCCGCGCCGCATCCGCCTTCAGCTTTTCCCGCATCGCCTTCTGCCAGTCGGCATCGGCAAGCGCTTCGCCGGCAATGTGCAGCGCCGGACCGGAGACCGCCCAGGGGCCGAGGCGGCTCTCGACTTTCACGACGGTCTCGGGATGCGAGATGGCAAAGCCTAACCGAAGCCCCGCCATGCCATAGAATTTGCCGAAGGAACGCAGGACGACCAAGCCTCCTGCATCGACTGCGCCCGCCACGCTCTCCGCTTCAGAGACATCCATGAAGGCCTCGTCGACGACAAGAAGGCCGCGCTTGGCACGCATCACGGCCGCAAGAGTCAAAAGATCGCCGCGCTGGACAATCCGGCCGGTGGGATTGTTCGGATTGACGATGATCGCCAGACGGCCATCCGCCAGCCGTTCCATATCCTCCGTCTCGGTCACCTCAAGGCCTGCAAGCCGCGCGGCGCGAGCATGTTCCGCATAGGTAGGAGAGAGGACCACCGCCTTGCCTCCGCCCCAGTCCGCAGCAAGGCCGGCAATGACAGGCAGAAGGATCTGGGTTCCCGGCCCAGCGGCAACATGCATCGCAGAAGGTGCTCCGTATGCCCGCGCTGCCAGTATCTTCAGCCGTTCAGCCAAATACGGCTCCGGCAGTCGCGCCAAGGCATTGCCCGGAATGGGAGAATGCGGATAGGAATGCGGATTGATACCGGTGGAAAGATCGATCCACGGTTCGGGCGCATCGGGAAACGACGCTCGCGCCTGAGCAAGATTGCCGCCGTGCTGTATCGGATCGCCAACCTCAGGCCTTATCACCGGCATGTTCTTTCTCGCATTTTTTGCCCTGATCATCGAGCGGATCTTTGGTTATCCGGACTGGCTGTTTCGCCGCATCGGCCATCCGGTTACCTGGATAGGCGGGCTGATATCCCGGCTCGACACCAATTGGAACCGGGAAGAAGATGACTTTGCCAGGCGCAGGCGCAATGGCATTCTTACCCTGTTGGTACTGCTCGGCACGGTGATCGTCGTGGCATTGGCGCTCGAATATGGGCTTCTCTTCCTGCCCTTCGGGTCGATCCTGCTTGCCGTTGTTGCCGCAAGCCTGCCCGCCCAGAAGAGTCTCGAACAGCATGTCGCGGCCGTCGCTGACGCTATCAGGTACGGCGGACTGAACGCCGGACGAAAGGCTGTTTCCATGATCGTCGGGCGAGATCCGGAGAAACTCGACGAAGCCGCCGTCTGCCGCGCGGCAATCGAAAGCCTGGCGGAGAATTTTTCCGACGGCGTCGTGGCGCCGGCATTCTGGCTGGGCCTCGGTGGATTGGCCGGTGGCGCGGCCTACAAGGCCGCCAATACCGCCGACAGCATGATCGGTCACCGATCGCCGCGGCACGAGGCGTTCGGCTGGGCCGCGGCGCGCTTCGACGACGTGATCAACCTGCCCGCTTCGCGCCTGAGTGCGCTGCTTTTCGTCGTTGCCGCATTCTTCATCCCCAATGCTTCGCCGAAAGACGCGATGAAGGCTATCTTTCGGGACGCCCGGCATCACCGGTCCCCGAATGCCGGCTGGCCTGAGGCGGCGATGGCCGGCGCGCTTGGGATAGCGCTCGCAGGGCCGCGGAGTTATGGCGGCCAGATGATCGAGGCGTGTTTCATGGGCGCCGGCGGACGTACGGAACTTACCCATGAGGACATCGTTCGCGCGTTGAAACTGGCCCGGGTCGCGGACGGTTTGCTGATCAGCCTTTTCGGCGTCCTGGCGTGGATCATCTGGCAAGTCTGAGCAATCCGTCAAGATCGAGATGCTTTTCCATATGGGCAGCAAGGCGGTCGAGCACTTCGTCCACACCTGCTTCGTAGTTCAGCCCGGACGCCCCGCCACCCAGCCGCTCAAGCCAGGCAGAGCGCTGCCGGTCATCGGCAAACAGGCCATGCAGATAGGTGCCGCAGATTCGTCCGTCGCGAGACAGCGCCCCGTCGGCCTTGCCGCCGACGACCGAAAACGGCTGCGCACAATCCGGCCCGGTCGTCCGGCCCACGTGCATTTCATAGCCGACTAATGATACTCCGTCGAAACTGCTGCCGGAAACTGCTTCCAGCCGCTTGTCGCCGGTCAGCACTGTTTCGATATCGAGCAAACCAAGTCCATCAACCGCCCCCGGTGGACCTTCTATACCCTCGGGATCAGAAATCCGGCTGCCTAACATCTGATAACCACCGCAGAGACCCAGCACACGTCCGCCGCGTCTCACATGCGCGGCGATATCGATATCGAAACCAGCCGCCTTTAGCGCCTCCAGATCGGATATCGTTGCCTTGGAGCCGACCAGCAGCACGAGATCGCAATCCACCGGAATGACCTCGCCGGGCCGGACGCGGACGATTTCCACATCCGGTTCGGCGTCCAGCGGATCGAGATCGTCGAAGTTCGATATGTGAGGCAGGATCGGCACGGCGATGCGGATCTTCGCCCCCGCCTTCCGGGTATAGGAGCCGGCGAGACCGAGCGCGTCCTCCGCCGGCAGGCGGACTGCATCGGCAAAGTGCGGCAGAAGGCCAATCGACCTCCAGTGTGTCAGTTCCGCAATCATCCGCATGCCGTCGGCAAACAGCGTTGGATCGCCCCGAAAGCGATTGACGATAAAGCCGCGGATCATCGCCGCATCTTCAGGTTCGAGCACAAGCTTCGTACCGGCCAAGCTGGCGATCACGCCGCCGCGGTCGATATCGCCGATCAGCACCACCGGCACGTCGGCTGCCCGGGCAAAGCCCATATTGGCAATATCGTTCTGGCGCAGATTGATTTCCGAGGCGCTGCCGGCGCCCTCGACCAGCACGAGATCCGCCTGATTTCGGAGACGCTCGAAACTTTCCAGCACGCGCGGCATCAGCTTCGGCTTCAGATCCTGGTATTCGGCCGCCTTGGCATTGCCCTCGACCCTGCCTTGCACCACCACTTGCGCGCCAACTTCGCTCTGCGGCTTCAGCAAGACAGGATTCATGTGGACGCTGAGCGGCGCCTTGGCGGCACGGGCCTGCAATGCCTGCGCCCGGCCGATTTCACCACCGTCGGCCGTTACCGCCGCATTGTTCGACATGTTCTGCGGTTTGAACGGCAGAACCTTCAGACCTCGGAGCGTGAAGGCGCGGGCAAGGCCCGCCACGACCAACGACTTGCCGACGTCCGAACCCGTTCCCTGAAACATCAGTGATCGAGCAACCATGCGCCTAGAACTCGATGCCGGCCTGAGCCTTTACGCCCGCCTTGAAATGATGCTTCACCAGCGTCATCTCGGTCACCATGTCGGCTACCTCGATCAATGCTGGTTTGGCATTTCGGCCGGTGACGACGACATGCAGGTCCGGCCGTCGCGACTGCAGCTCCGTAATGACCTTGTCGAGATCGAGGTAATCATAGCGCAGCGCGATATTGAGTTCGTCCAGGATAATCAAGCCGATCGTCTCGTCAGCCATGAGCTCGAGCGCCTTTTCCCAAGCCTTTTCGGCGGCGGCGATATCGCGTTTCAGGTCCTGCGTCTCCCAGGTAAAGCCTTCGCCCATCGTGTGCCAGACAACGCGATCACCGAAGACCGCCAGCGCCGGCTGCTCGCCCGTCGACCAAGCGCCCTTGATGAACTGCACCACGCCGACTCGGCGGTTGTTGCCGAGCATGCGCAGCGCCAGCCCGAAAGCGGCGGTGGACTTGCCTTTACCCGGGCCGGTGTGAACGATGAGAAGGCCCTTTTCCAGGGTCTTCTCCGCGACTTCCTTGTCCTGAACCGCCTTGCGGTTCGCCATCTTGGCGCGATGGCGCTCGGCTATGCTTTCGTCGACCTGTTTCACCGTGAAGCGAGCTTTGCCGCAGATGCGGCAGAAGCCTCCTCGCCTGCGTGAAAACGCTCGCGAAGCATGCCGCAAGCTGCCCCAAGCAGGGCCCAGAACACCAGATTCGTGGCATAAACCGCGTTGACGAAGCGAGCGTGTAATTCGACCGGCACGACCGTCTCGTGAGACGGCGGCAGCGGCGCGCCGATCAGGTGGGGAGCAATCAGCAGACCGATCGCCAGGGCAGCAAAAATCGCCGAGCGCGTGTAAGCCAGGAGACCAAGCGCAGCCGCAGTGCAGACGGCGGTGGATATCCACCAGATTTGTCGAGGCCCAAGTTCCGCAGCGGGCATGCCCGGCAATTCCGGCGGCAGGCCGAGACCGGGTGCGAGACTGACGGCGAGGAAGCCGGCAATGCCGAACATCAGGCCGCCGCGCCAACCCCTGAAGCCGCCAAGAGCCTCTGAAGCCGCGACCAGAACGAGCCCGAAACCAATTGCCGACAATGCATTGGCAGCGGCGGTATAAATGAAGCGTTCGAGGCCATCGGCTGGAGCCCAGGCCGCTTCGTCATGGTGGTGGTCGGCAGGACTAGCTGCTCCCGCTGCCGGAACATCGTGGCTATGGCCTGCCCCACCGCCGGCATTTTCAAATACCTCGGCCTGCAGGATCAGCGGCACGGTGGAAAGGCTCTGCATGATCGTGAGCAGCAATCCGGACAATAGCCCGGCGATCACCGCCGTGAAGACGATGTTACGAAACAATGACATGGAAAGTTTTCCCTCAGTGACAGGGGAAAGCGAAGGAATGGCGCGAATCGTGGGCGGCATTGTGAACGACTTCCATGTGGGAGAAGCCGACGAAACCGACGATGAACAAGCCAAGCAGGGCCGTCATGCTAAGCGGAATAATCTTCGAAGCAGAAACGCTCGTTGCCATCGAAGCGGAATTCGTAACCATCGTATCGTCCTTTCGCCCTCCACCCGAGGGCCGTTCCATTTCGTCTTCAGCCTCGGCAGGTCTCCTGGCTCGCGGATCGAACGCCTAACGCCCGCCTTCCCGGATTTTCCAGTGGCTTCATGGACGAAGACTTTCCGCTTACAGTTGCGGGGGCAGCCGCGGGTTTGACGACAATCCGTCACACCGCATTCCCTCAAACCCTTTCGGGCACCATAGGCTTGGCCACTATAGACGAATTCGCCAGCCTCGCAATCGCCTTTGCGACGCATTGACATGGTGTCGCGACCGGGCGTAGTTGAAAGGAACGGTCCTTTTCTGGCAACGGGAGGGGCTAAGAGAGAATGCGGTGCGAGCTTTATGCTCAATGCCGCGGCTGCCCCCGCAACTGTAGGCGGCGAGCCATTGCCACCGAGCCACTGGATAATCCGGGAAGGCAGGCAAATGGCGGCGACCCGCGAGCCAGGAGACCTGCCGTTGGATTTGTAAGCTTCGCCGGGCGGGGTGCTCCGGAGGAAGCCGTGTCATTCATGGCAGACGAGCTTTGCTTTTCTGCTCCGCACCCCGATTGTTTGAACCCGGCGGTAACGCGGCTGAATGATGAGTGACGAGCGAAAAGACGATCCCGACGACATCGGCGTGACAATCTTCGTCTGCACGAACTGCCGTGACGAAGCAGATCCGGATATCCGGCCGGGCCTGAAAATGATCGCTGCGCTGAAGGAAGCTAGCGCCGGCAAGCCGCTGGCAGTCAAGCCGGTGACCTGCCTTGCCAATTGCGAAAAAAGCCCGAGTGCCGCCTTCAACCATCGGTCCGGCTGGTCCTATGTCTTCGGTCATCTGACGTTGGAGAACGTCGACGATATCGTCGCCGGCGCAATGATGCTCGCAGAAGACGAGCGTGGCTTCCTTCCCCTTCGTGGCCGTCCCGCCTGCCTGCGCGGCAAGGGCATGACGGCCCGCATCCCACCCTTTCATCATCACGAGGACATGCCTTCATGAGCGTCAATTTCGACCGCATTCCGTGCACCGTCGTTACCGGATTCCTCGGCGCCGGCAAGACCACGTTGATCCGTAACCTGATCGAAAAGCTGGATGGCAAGCGGCTGGCGATCATCGTCAACGAATTCGGCGATGTCGGCATCGACGGAGAGGTGCTGAAGGGCTGCGGTATTGAGACCTGCCCGGAAGACAATATCATCGAGCTTGCCAACGGCTGCATCTGCTGCACGGTGGCAGACGACTTCGTGCCGGCGATCGACCAGATTCTTTCCCGCGAGCCGCGCGTCGATCATATCCTCATCGAAACCTCCGGCCTCGCTCTGCCGAAGCCCCTCGTCCAGGCCTTCCAGTGGCCGGACGTCAAAGCTCGGGTGACCGTGGATGGGGTGATTGCAGTGGTGGACGGCCTCGCACTCGCCGAAGGCCGGGTGGCCGACGATCACGAAGCGCTCGAGGCTCAGCGCCAGGCGGATGGCTCGATCGACCACGACGATCCGGTCGAGGAGGTCTTCGAAGACCAGGTGGCCTGCGCCGACATGATCGTGCTGACCAAGACGGACCTTTTGGACTCGGTCGGGCTTGCCGCAGCAAGGGACCGCGTCTCTGCGCATCTGCCGCGGGCCGTAAAGATCGTAACCGCGGCTAATGGCGCGATCGACCCGGCCGTGCTGATCGGCCTCGGCCTTGCCGTGGAGGACGACATTGAAAACCGCAAGACCCATCACGACGACGAGCTTGATCACGACCACGATGATTTCGACAGTTTCGTCGTCGATCTGCCGGCCATTTCCGATGCCGACGGACTTGCGGCGCGCATCTCCGCGACGGCGGAAGCGGAAAACGTTCTGCGCATAAAAGGCTTCGTGGAAGTCGCGGATAAGCCGATGCGCCTGCAGGTCCAGGCGGTAGGATCGCGCGTGAACCACTATTTCGATCGCGCTTGGGCACCCGGCGAAACGCGACAGAGCCGCCTCGTGGTGATCGGTGAAAAGGGAATCGACCGCGAAGCGATCGAAAGAATGCTGGCCGCATAGAGGCTGAAGAAAAGGATGCATATCCTCGCCACCACATCGTCGTCGCTCGACGACCTGATCGAACCGGTCGACCTTAACCAGTCGCCGGCCGATGTGGTGGTGCTGTCCTTTTCCGGGAGCGACCTGAACGGTATTGCTGCGGCTTGGCACCCAGATCAGCCGAGCTTGCGGCTGGCCAATCTTTCCGATCTTCGGCACCCGATGTCCGTCGATCTATGGATAGAGAGGACGGCGGCGCATGCCCGTCTCATTCTCGTGCGCATCCTCGGCGGCTATGACCGTTGGGCCTATGGGGTGGAAGAGCTTTCCCGGCTTGCGCGACGCGATAAGATCGCGCTGGCGTTGCTGCCGGGCGAATGCAGCATCCGCGACGACCGATTGGCCGCTGCCTCGACGGTTTCAGAAGAGACGCTTGCCGGCATCCTCGCCTGTTTTCGCGAGGGTGGGCGGGAGAACATGCGGCTTCTGGCGCGACGGTTGGCTGCGCTTGCAACCGGCGACACCGAGGCGCTGACGCAAGCGGCACCCGTGCCGAAGGCTGGAT
Source organism: Neorhizobium sp. S3-V5DH (assembly GCF_004343065.1). Classification (NCBI taxonomy): domain Bacteria; kingdom Pseudomonadati; phylum Pseudomonadota; class Alphaproteobacteria; order Hyphomicrobiales; family Rhizobiaceae; genus Neorhizobium; species Neorhizobium sp. S3-V5DH. The sequence goes on along the minus strand of NZ_SMCL01000008.1, from coordinate 167,923 downwards.
TTTACAAACCGGGGCAAGGCATCGTCGAGGCGACTGAATTGTTGACGAGCGCCGCGACGGGCTCGCCGCGCCTGCCGATCCTGTTCTACCGCTCCATGCTGCTCGCCAACGATGCGGCACCGATCGATGCACTGTTCGAAGCGCTGGCTGCACGCGGTTTCGCGCCGGTTCCGATCTTCGTCAGCGGTTTGAAGGATGCAGATGCGGTGGCTTTTGTGGAACAGGCAATAGCGGAACAAGAGCCGGCCGCGATCATCGCAACCACAGCCTTCGCCAGCAGCGCCGACGAGCAGGGCGAGACGCTGTTTGACCGTGCCGGCGTTCCAGTCTTCCAGGTCGTGATCGCCACGACCCGGCGGGAGGGCTGGGCGGAAGGCCGGCGCGGCCTGAACCCGGCGGACCTCGCGATGCATGTCGTCTTGCCTGAACTGGACGGCCGCATCCTCGCCGGGGCAATCTCCTTCAAGGCCGGCGACAATTCCGCAAATCTTGTGAACCAGCCGGAACCGGATCGGGTCGAACAGGTGGCCGATCGCATTTCCGCCTTTCTGCGCCTGAAAATGACGGCCCGGACGGAACGCAAGATCGTCATCCTGCTGCCGGACTACCCGAGCGCGCCGGGGCGAACGGGGTATGCCGTCGGCCTCGACGTGCCGCAAAGCGTGCTGTCGATGCTGCACCAGCTCTCCCTAGCCGGCTACTATGTCTCGAGCATTCCGGAGACGGCACGGGACCTGCTGAACCGGCTGGTCGGGAAATCCGGCGCCTATCGGCTTACCGCCTACCGCTCGCCAACCGCCTCCGAAGCCGCCTGGGGTTTGCCTGAAACGGATGAGGATGTGGAAGACGGGGCCTACCGCTTCCGCGCCGCGCATTTCGGCAACATCACCGTGGCACTCGCGCCGGACCGCGGGCGCAATAAAGATCGCCGCGCCGATTATCACGACCCCGAGCTTCCGCCTCGCCACGCGTTGATCGCCTTCGGCCAGTGGATGCGGGACGAGATCGGCGCTCACGCGGTCGTCCATGTCGGCGCGCATGGCACACTTGAATGGCTGCCCGGCAAAACGGTGGCATTGTCGAAAGATTGTTTTCCCGAACTTGTGACCGGCAGCCTGCCGATCATCTATCCTTTCATCGTTTCCAATCCTGGCGAGGCGGCAGTGGCCAAACGGCGGATTTCCGCGGTCACCGTCGGTCATCTGCCCCCGGTGCTGACCGGCGCCGGGCTTTCCGACGAGCAGAAGAAGCTCGAACTGCTCGTCGACGAATATGCGCAGGCGGACGGTTTGGACCGGCGGCGTCGCGACCGGCTGGCAAAGCTGATCGTCGAGACCGCCCGCGAGACGGGATTGGCTTCGGAGGCTGGCGTTTCCCGCGACGACGATCCCGACACTGCCCTTACCCGGATCGATGCTTTTCTTTGCGATCTCAAGGATTTTGCGATCAAGGATGGACAGCACGTGTTCGGGCAGGTCGCACCTGGCGATGACGATCTGTTGCGGATACGGAGCGCCGCGGCCGAACGCCAGGCCTTGCTCGATGCGCTGGACGGAACACACATCCGCCCCGGCCCATCCGGCGCCCCGGCGCGCGGCCGCCTTGATGTGATGCCGACCGGGCGCAACCTTTTCGCCAGCGATCCCCGCACGCTACCCACACCGACCGCCTTCGAGCTTGGCAAACGCGCCGCCGAAGAAATCCTGAGACGCTATCTTCAGGATCATGGCGATTGGCCGAAAAGCCTCGTCTTCGATCTCTGGGGCAGCGCATCGCTCAGAAGCGGCGGCGAGGAAGTGGCACAGGTGCTCGCCCTGATGGGCGCAAAGCCGGTGCAGGACACAGCGACCGGCCGCGTAACCGGCATCGAAGTTTTGCCGCCGGCGATACTCGGTCGCCCGCGCATCGACGTGACGCTCAGGATTTCCGGGCTCTTTCGTGACATGTTCCCGGCGCTGATCGCTTTGCTCGACGCCGCCATGCGGGCAATCGCCGCACGTGAAGAAGCGCCCGGCGACAATCCGCTCGCCGAAGAGGCCCGGAAACTTGGCCGGGTGCCGCCGCGCATATTCGGTTCGGCGCCCGGCACTTATGGTTCCGGCATCGAGGAAAAGCTTGCCGACGGCGCCTGGGCTGAACGCGAGGAGCTTGGACGCATCTATCTCGATGCCACCAGCCACGCTTTCGGCGGCGCCGAAGGTGATGCATTTCAGATGCCTGGAAAGTTTGCCGAACAATTGGGATCGGCGGACCTCCTCGTTCACACCGGCGACGATCCTGGCCGCGACCTGCTTGACGGTTCCGCCGATGTCGCCTTCATCGGCGGCTTCTCCGCGGCGGTCGCCGCGCTCGGCGGCAAGGCGGACATTATAGCCCTCGACACGACGGACCCGCAGAAGCCGAAAGCCCGTTCGATTTCCGAAGCCGTGACCCGCGTGGTCCGTGCCCGCGCCGTCAACCCGCGGTTCATCGCCGGCCAGATGCGGCACGGCCCCCGGGGCGCGGCCGAATTGGTGGAGACTGTGGACCGGCTGATTGGTTTTGCGGAAACGACCCATGCCATCCCGCAGTCGCTGATAGAAGCAACTTATGACGCCTATATCGGGGATAAAAAGGTTCGTGATTTCCTGATCAGCCAAAACCCGGAGGGCTTGCGCCACATGGGCGAGCGGTTTCGCTCTGCGCTTCGCCGGGGCCTTTGGCATCCGCGCCGCAACGCCGTGGACGCGGAGCTCGAAATGCTCGCAAGGGAGGTGGCATGACAGCTCCCTCGCTCCACCCCACGACTTTGCACATGCGGCGCGGTGCCTGCCCTGCGCTTTCCGCGCCGATGATGACCGGCGACGGTTTGCTGGCCCGTGTAGCGCTGACCGATGCGATATCGCCTCTGCAACTGGTCGATCTCTGCCGGCTTGCCCGCATTCATGGCAACGGCATTCTGGATATTTCCGCCCGCGGTAACTTGCAAATCCGGGGGCTGAGTGAGGCATCCGCACCTTTGCTCGACGCAGACGTGCGGGCCTTGAACCTGCCGCTGCGCGAGGGACTGGCGGTGGAGACTCCGCCTCTTGCCGGCCTGGACGACACCGAGATCGCCGATCCGCGCCCGATTGCGGATGCTATTCGGCTAGGTGCACGCGATATCGCAGGACTGGCGCCCAAAATGTCGGTCGTTGTGGATGGGCACGGCCAGCTGCGGCTTTCCCATCTTCTGGCCGATATCCGCCTGGTGGCGGTGAAGATGGGCGATGATATCAGCTGGAAGCTCCTCCTCGGTGGTTCGGAAGCATCCGCTGGCGTCTTGGCCACGCTCGACGAAGCCGAGGCTGTTTCAGCGGCGCTCGATCTGCTTGGAAAACTTGCTTCCATGGGGAACGGAGCCAGAGGGCGAGATTTGGCGGCGAACCTCCTGCGGGACAACGGCGAGCTCCCGACCACCTCTCCATTCGACCTGTTTGTGCTGGCCGACAGCCTCCATGCTGTGGGGATCGGACCTGCCTTTGCCCAATCGAAAGCCGAGGATGTCATTGCGCTTTGTGTAGAAGCCGAGCGGCGCGGGGTCCGATTCCTGAAGCCGGCTCTGGATCATTCCCTGCTGTTTTTCGGCCAGCGCCCGGCATGCGAAGCCCTCGCAGTATTCGCTGCCGAAAACGGCTTCATCACGTCGGCGGCCGATCCGCGCGCTCACATAGCCGCCTGCCCCGGCAGTCCCGCCTGCCGGTCGGCTAGTATCGCCACTCGCGATGTGGCTGAAGAAACGGCACGTGGCTGCTCCGACCTGCTGGATGGATCATTCAAGCTGCACATCTCGGGTTGCCCGAAAGGCTGCGCCCACCCGGAACCGGCGGCGCTTGCCCTTTGCGGCACCTTTGCAGGCCTTTCATTGATCGCCCAAGGCAAAGCAACCGATTTGCCCTTTGCCGACATCACAATTGCCGATACCAAAGCCACGCTTCGCCGCCTTGCCGATCTCGTCAGATCGGAAAAGCGTGCCGGGGAAAATTCCGCCGCTTGCCTAGCCCGGCTCGGGGCCGATCGGCTCGCCGCAGCTGCCATATCAGGACGACCATGAACAGTTACGATTACATCCGCGAAGGCGACGCCATCTATGAAAAGTCCTTTGCGATCATCCGCGAAGAGGCCGACCTTTCGTCGTTTTCCCCCGATCAGGCAGAGATTGCGGTGCGCATGATCCACGCCTGCGGGCTGGTGGAGGCGGCCGGTCATTTCCGCTTTTCAAAGGACTTCGTCACCCGGGCGCGTGGGGCGCTGCACGCGGGCAAGCCGATTTACTGTGATGCGGAAATGGTGGCGCACGGCATCACCCGAGCCCGTCTGCCCGCGCATAATGAGGTGATCTGCACGCTCCGCGACAGCCGGACGATCGAGCTGGCGAAAACGATCAGCAATACCCGGTCTGCCGCGGCCCTCGATTTATGGGACGAGATGGATGGCGCATTGGTGGCGATCGGCAATGCGCCGACCGCGCTTTTCCGCCTCCTCGAAATGCTGGATGCCGGTGCGCCGCGCCCGGCTGCGATCATCGGCATGCCTGTCGGTTTCGTGGGCGCCGCCGAATCCAAGGAAGCGTTGATGGAATCGACGCTCGGCATTCCTTTTGCTGTGGTGCGGGGCCGCATGGGCGGCTCGGCAATGACGGCGGCCTGCGTCAACGCTCTCGCGAGGGCAGGGCTTTGAACGCGGCGATCCTCAAGGGCAGACTGACCGGCGTCGGCACCGGGCCAGGCGATCCGGAACTCCTGACGCTGAAAGCGGTCCGCGCCATCAACGAGGCAGATGTAATTGCCTTCTTTTGCAAAAAGGGCAGCACAGGCAACGGTCGTGCCATCGTTGAGGCCCATATCCGCTCCGGTACATTGGAGCTGCCGCTGGTTTACCCGGTCACAGTGGAAACGAACAAGGACGAGGCGGACTACCGCGGCCCCATCGCAGATTTCTTCGATCGCTCGGCGGAAGAGATCGCCGCGCATCTCGACGCTGGCAAGAACGTCGCCGTGCTGAGCGAAGGGGATCCGCTATTTTACGGTTCCTACATGCACCTGCATGTGCGGCTCAGCGGCCGATATCAGGCGGAGGTGATCGCCGGCGTCACGGCCATGTCCGGCTGCTGGTCGATGACTGGCCTGCCGCTTGTCCAGGGCGATGACATTTTGAGTGTGCTGCCCGGCACATTGCCGGAAGACAAACTGGTTGAGAGACTGAAGGACACGGACGGCGCGGTGATCATGAAGGTCGGGCGCAACCTTCCGAAGATCCGCCGGGCGCTGGCATCGGTCGGCAAGCTGTCAGGCGCGCTTTACGTCGAGCGCGGCACCATGTCGAACGGCGCGGCTCAGAAACTTGAAGATCGCGACCAGAGCCCTGCCCCCTATTTTTCCATCGTCCTCGTACCCGGCTGGAAGACGCGACCGGGAGCGGACCGATGAGCGGAAGATTAACCGTCGTGGGCCTCGGCCCCGGAAATCCAGATCAGGTGACACCGGAGGCGCTTGCGGCCGTTGCGGATGCGGAGGATTTTTTCGGATATTTTCCCTATATCGATCGCCTCGACCTTCGGGCCGATCAACGACGGCACGCATCCGACAACCGGGAAGAACTTGCCCGTGCGCGCGCCGCCCTCGAAATGGCGGCGAAAGGCGGCAAGGTCTGCGTCGTTTCCGGCGGCGACCCGGGTGTTTTTGCCATGGCGGCCGCAGTCTGTGAGGCGATCGACGAAGGACCAGCCGAATGGCGCGACATCGATTTTTCGGTGGTGCCCGGCATAACCGCCATGCTGGCGGTCGCCGCCAAGGCCGGGGCACCGCTCGGTCACGATTTCTGCGCCATCTCGCTTTCCAATAACCTGAAGCCCTGGGATGTGATCGAAAAGCGCCTGATCGCAGCAGCGGAAGCGGGCTTCGTCATGGCCTTCTATAACCCCGTCAGCAAGGCACGGCCGCACCAACTCGGAGACGCATTTGCGCTTCTTCGCCGCCATTTGCCCGGCGAAGTGTCGGTTATTTTCGGACGCGCCGCCGGTCGCCCGGACGAAGCAATCCGGATCGTTCCCCTGTCGCAGGCCGAAAGCGGAATGGCCGACATGGCCACCTGCGTGATCGTCGGGACCGCAGAAACGAAGTTGATTGAACGGGACGGGCGGCGCCCGCTCGTCTACTCGCCCCGTTTTTTCAAAGGTGCCGGGGCATGATCGAGCCAGGCAAGCATATCCTCGATCGTCTCGACGGACGGCACGTCCGGCAGGACCGGGCGGCGGACCATGATCACCTCGATACCGAGTTTTCTGGCGGCTGCGATCTTGCCGTAGCTCGACGGTCCGCCGCTGTTCTTTGCGACAATCATCTCGATCCCGTGCTCTGCAAGCAGCAGCGCCTCGTCGGCCTCCGCAAAAGGACCGCGCGACGTGAGGTAAATCGCATGGGGCACATCGAGCGGCGGCTCCACCGGATCGACGCTGCGGATCAGATAGTGGTGCTGCGGCGCGGTTTCGAATGGCGACAATTCCTGTCGGCCGAGAGTGAGGAACACCTTGCGGGACGTCTCACCCAACGCCCCGACGGCGCCTGTGATGCTGTCGACCTCGATCCAGCGGTCACCGGCATCTCGCGTCCAGGCAGGCCGCCGCAGCGCGATGAGCGGTATATTCGCAAACCGGGCGGCCTCGGCCGCATTTCGCGAAATTTGCGCGGCGTAGGGATGGGTGGCGTCGATGAGGATGGTGACGCCGTTTTCCCGGATGAAGGCGGCCAGGCCCTCGGCCCCGCCGAAACCGCCCACTCGAACGGGAACGGGCTGCTCGGCCGGTGCGCGCGTGCGGCCGGCAAGCGACAACGTCGTGATGAAGCGCGTATCGCCGGCAAGCCTCTCGGCCAGTTTTCTGGCCTCCGCCGTGCCGCCGAGAATGAGGATGGAGTGTAACAAGATGCCTCCTGAATCAGCAGAAAGAGCTTTAAACCAAAGCCGCTGGCTGTCCATCGTCGGCATCGGCGAAGAAGGCTTGAAAGGTCTCGGCGAAGACGCCCGCGCCGCGGTTTCTTCCGCGTCCGTCGTTTTCGGCGGAAGGCGGCATCTGGAATTGGCAGCCGCCGCGATATCAGGCGAGGCACGCCCATGGCCTACCCCTTTTGATGCCGCCATGCTCGACGTTGTGACGCTTCGGGGCCAAAAAGTCTGTGTTCTTGCCTCTGGCGATCCCTTCCTCTTCGGCGTCGGCGCCACCCTGTCGCGTCATGTTCCGGCAGAGGAGTTTGTGACTTACCCGGCGCCTTCGGCGTTTTCTCTCGTAGCCTCTCGGCTTGGCTGGCCGCTGCAGGAGATCGAAACAGTATCCCTGCACGGACGCCCGCTCGATCTTATCCGGCCGCTTCTGCATCCCGGCCGGCGAATTATTGCGCTGACATCGGACGAGAAGGGACCGGCAGAGCTGGCCGCACTGCTGACGAAGGCCGGTTTCGGTCGCTCCCGGATGACGGTCCTTGAAGCGCTCGGTGGGGAGACGGAGCGTGTTCGATCGGCCCGCGCAAATGAATTTGCATGGCAGGATATCAACGTTCTCAATGTCGTAGCAGTGGAGGTAGCGGCCGAAGCTGACGCCCGTATCCTGCCGCGCGCCTTTGGCCTGGACGATGCTCTGTTTGAGCATGACGGGCAGATCACCAAGCGCGAGGTCCGGGCCCTGACGCTTTCGGCACTGGCGCCACGACGCGGCGAACTTTTATGGGACATCGGCGCCGGCTCAGGCTCGATCAGCATTGAATGGATGCTGGCCGATCCTTCGATGAGGGCAATCGCGATCGAGGCAAATGCGGAGCGAGCGGCACGGGCCGAAAGGAACGCATCCGCCTTCGGCGTACCCGGCTTGCACGTTGTTGAAAGGAAAGCGCCGGATGCCCTGAACGGCCTGCCTGCGCCCGATGCAGTCTTTATCGGCGGTGGCGGCAGTGAATCCGGCGTGCTCGACGCGGCTATCGGGTCCCTGAAGCCGGGAGGGCGGCTCGTCGCCAATGCAGTGACGCTTGAAATGGAAACCGTGCTTCTCGGCATCCACGCGCGCCTTGGCGGCAATCTTATTCGGATTGACGTTTCACGAGTGGCTCCGATCGGGGCGATGCACGGGTGGAAACCGGCGATGCCGGTGACGCAATGGACATGGATAAAGCAGGGGTAAGAGCGATGATCGTAGCGGGATTGGGTTGCCGTAAAGGTAGCACCGCGGAGGAAATCCTGTCGGCGCTTGACGCCGCCTGCGCAGCGGCGCGGATTTCACGGGAATCTGTGGCCGCATTGGCGACCGGCGAGATCAAGCGGGAGGAGCCCGGCATCCTCGAGCTTGCGGAGACATTGCGCTTGCCGTTGCATATCGTGGACGACGACGCACTGCTGCAGGCCGAACCACGCACCCGAACGGTATCCCGCCATAGCTTAGCAAAGACGCTTGCCTCCAGCCTCTCCGAAGCGGCCGCCCTGGCCGTCGCCGGGGATCGATCGGAGATCCTCGTCCCGCGGCTGATCGCCAATGGCGCTACCTGTGCGCTGGCGGCAACGAAGGAAAAGGCATGACGGTACATTTCATCGGCGCCGGACCAGGTGCCGCGGACCTCATTACCGTACGCGGCCGCGATATCCTGGCGCGATCACCCGTGTGTCTGTATGCCGGTTCCATAATGCCGAAGGAACTGCTGGACTATTGCCCGAAGGAGGCGCGGGTAGTCGATACGGGTTCGCTTTCGCTGGATGAGATAGAAGCGGAATATGTCGCCGCCCATAAGGCGGGCAAGGACGTGGCACGGCTGCATTCCGGCGATCTTTCAGTCTGGAGCGCAGTTGCCGAACAGATCCGCCGTCTGGAAAAACACGGCATAGACTACACGCTAACCCCGGGTGTGCCATCCTTCGCGGCAGCAGCAGCAGCGCTCAAGCGCGAGCTGACGATCCCGGAGGTCGCGCAGAGCCTTGTGCTGACCCGGGTCTCTGGCCGTGCCTCGAAAATGCCCGCAGGCGAGACATTGGCAGCGTTTGGCGCCACCGGTGCAACGCTGGCTATCCATCTCGCCGTCCATGCCCTAGACAGGGTCGTCACGGAGCTGACGCCTCTCTATGGGCCGGAGTGCCCGGTGGCGATCGTTGTGCGCGCCTCCTGGCCCGAAGAACGCATCATTCGGGGGACGCTTGCCGACATCGAGGCCAAGCTCGCCGCCGAACCTGCAGAACGCACGGCCTTGATCTTTATCGGCAAGGCATTGGGAGCGACCGAATTCGCCGAAAGCCGACTTTACAATGCAGACTATGTTCGTCGCTTTCGGCCTGGCTGGCTCGAGTCGGGCAATGATCAGACGGGCAAGGGTTCCGAATGATCGGACGGTGTAAACTGGGTCTGGCCGACCAGCTGGCCCTCCCGATCGAAGACCAGGATTTCCAGCGCGATTTCGGGACTGTGGAGGACTTTGGCGGCGGTATTCCAGGCAAGTGCCGCGATGCGGTTTCCCAGAGGAAGACCGCTTTCCGTGGCAATCGAAAAAGCATGCGCAACGATATTGGCCGAAGCAAGACGGGCGACGACCTCGGCATCTGCTCCAGCATCGGCAGCGACTTTCGCCAAGGCTTCGAGATCGGCGAGGCCGCGTTTCGAATGCACGTCGAGCATGCCTTGGGCGAGCTTTGTCATCTTGGCGACGCCGCCGGCAATGGTGACCTTCGGCACCGGGTGGTCACGCAGATATTTGAGCATTCCGCCGACAAAATCGCCCATGTCGATCAGTGCAATCTCCGGCAGGCCGTGATGGGCCTGAACGGCCCTTTCGGACGTATTGCCGGTCGCGCCGGCCACATGATCGAGACCGGCCGCTCGCGCCACATCGATGCCGCGCCAGATGGAATGGATCCAGGACGAACAGGAAAAGGGAATGACGATCCCGGTTGTACCGAGGATCGAGATGCCGCCCATGATGCCGAGCCGGCCGTTCAGCGTCTTTTCGGCGATCTTCTCGCCATCCGCACAGGAAATCTCGACCTCGAAATCCACCTCGTCACCCGCCACCTCGGAAATCGCCTGCGTGATCATCTTGCGCGGCACGGGATTGATGGACGGCTCACCCGGCGGCAGCGGCAGGCCGGGACGCGTCACCGTTCCCACACCCCGGCCGGCCCTGAAGATGATGCCACTGCCGGGAGCGCCACGGCGCACGGTGCTCATGATCAGGGCACCGTGGGTGACGTCCGGATCGTCGCCCGCATCTTTGATGATGCCAGCTTTGGCGAACCCCTCTCCCCGCTCTTCCATTGCCAGCGTGAAGCTCGGGCGTTGACCGCCAGGCAGCGTCACTTCCACTATGTCCGGAAATCTGCCGGAAAGAAGGGCAAGGCAGGCAGCCTTGCTCGCCGCCGCCGCACAGGTTCCCGTGGTCCAGCCACGGCGCAGGTTCTTGCCATCCTCTTCCATGCCGTTTCTATATATCGACCGGTGTCATGCGTCACCGGCCAAAGGTCTGCCTATGAATGAAAGTATCGAGAAGATTGTCGCAGCTCCGGACTTCGAACCAGGCCATGTCTGGCTGGCTGGCGCAGGCCCGGGCCATCCCCGCTATTTGACGCTGGAAGTGGCGGACGCGCTCTCCAAGGCAGACTGCATCGTCTACGATGCGCTCGTTTCGCAAGATGTGCTTGCGCTTGGCAGGCAGGCGGAATTGCTTTTCGCCGGCAAACGCGGCGGCAAACCGTCCGCAACGCAGGAGAACATAACCTCCTCCCTGATCGAACTGGCGCAGGCAGGCAAGCGCGTTCTGAGGCTGAAGGGCGGAGACCCGTTTATTTTCGGCCGCGGCGGTGAGGAAGCCGAAGCGCTCGTCAAGGCAGGTATTCCCTTCCGAGTGCTTCCCGGCATGACATCCGCACTGGCGGCCCTCGCATCGGCGCGGATCCCCGCCACCATGCGGGGGATCAGCCGATCTATCACCCTTGCGACGGGCCACGCGGCAGGCACGGAAGATGATCTGGATTGGGTCGCGCTCGCCCGATTGGGCGAACCGATTGTCATCTATATGGGATTGAAGATGATCGGTGATATCACGCGTCTGCTGATGGAGGGTGGTCTTTCGCCCGATACGCCGGCGGCGGTGGTGATGTCGGCCACCACGACCGAAGAGAAAACGCTGGTCGCGACGCTCGGCACCGTGGAAGAAGAGGTTCTGCGACAGAATTTTTCGGCCCCCGCGCTGATTGTCATCGGCGGCATCGTGTCCATGCGGGAAATCCTGACGCCGGGGAACACGCGATGACGGCCCGTGCACTTATCATCGGTGCGCCGCGCTCCGGTTCCGGCAAAACAAGCGTCACGATCGGCCTGTTGCGGGCTTTTGCCCGGCGGGGCGTAAAGGTGCGCGGCATCAAGACGGGACCCGACTACATCGATCCCGGTTTTCATGAGGCCGCGACCCATCTGCCCGGCCTTAACCTCGACAGCTGGGCGATGGCGCCGGACCTCTTGCGGCATCTGGCGCGAAAACAAGCCGAGGACGCGGAACTCATTCTGATCGAAAGCGCTATGGGCCTGTTCGACGGCATCGTCGGCGAGCCGAACCGCTCGGGTGCGGCTTCCGATCTCGCCCGGCTCTTCGGGCTGCCGACCCTGCTGGTCCTCGATGTGTCTGGCCAATCGCAGACCGCTGCCGTCATCGCCTATGGATTCGCCCATTACGATCCCGAAGTCCGGATCGCAGCCTGCATCCTGAACCGCGCCGGCAGCGAGCGCCACAAGAAACTGAGCGGCGAGGCAATCGAGGCGATCGGGCTGCCGGTCGTTGGGACCATCCTGCGCGACCCGACGCTGATCCTGCCCGAGCGGCATCTTGGGCTGGTTCAGGCGAACGAACATCCGGAAATGGATGCGCATATCGAACGCCTGGCCGATGCCATGGAAGCGTCTCTCGATCTCGACGCCATCTTCGCTGCGGCCAAGCCTTTCGACATACCGCCTGGAGCGCCGGAAAAGGCTTTGCCTCCTCCGGGTCATCGCATCGCACTGGCGCAGGATGCGGCCTTCACCTTTCTTTACCCGCACCTCCTGCACGGCTGGCGCGAGGCCGGAGCGGAACTCGTTCCCTTCTCGCCACTTGCCGACCAGGCGCCTTCCTCGGACTGCGATATATGCTGGTTGCCGGGAGGTTATCCGGAACTGCATGCCGGAAAACTGGCCGCCGCCGGCCATTTCAAGGCCGGGCTCACACGGTTTGCCGAGACGAAGCCCGTTCACGGCGAGTGCGGCGGCTATATGGTGCTCGGCGAAACGCTGGAGGATGCCGACGGCGTGACCCATGCCATGACCGGACTTCTATCGCATCGCACCAGCTTTGCGAGACGCAAGATGAACCTCGGCTACCGGCAAGCAAAACTCTGTGCCGACAGTCCTATCGGTCGGGCCGGCGAAACGGCCCGCGGCCATGAGTTCCACTATGCGAGCGTCGTTTCGCCGGGAACCGATAAGCCGCTTGCGATGATCGCCGATGGGACAGGCAAGGAAATCGGGCCATCGGGCGGGCGCCGCGGCCTCGTCAGCGGCACATTCTTCCACGCCATAGCGCGCGGCTGAGCACTCCTAACGGAGTGCAAACAAACGCAGGTTGCGGCATTTCTGGAATTGCGGCGCAAACCGTCGCATCGGTGGCACTTTATGTCGCATGGAATGCAGCGCATCATAACGATCCGAACCTTAATCCATGGAAAGACTTTGCCAGCGGACCAAAAGGGATCCGACGCGGTCGAACGGCAGACATCGGCCGCTATCGCGCTTAATCATTAGGATGGAAAGACCGGCGGCAACCGGAGCATTTCCCAGAATCGATGACGGGCAGATCCGAGCGGAAGAGGAAACCGCAGGATGAGCCTGAAGAAGGCATTTTCAACTCAACGATAAGGAACAGGGGAATGAGCGACTTTACCAAATATCTCGCCGGTCGCGTGACGGCAGGGGGCATGAACCGCCGCGAATTCATGGGCCGCGCCATGGCGGCCGGGCTGACGCTCACGGCGGCAAGCCAGCTCTTTGCTACAAGTGCCGAAGCTCAGACACCGAAAAAGGGCGGACATCTCAAACTTGGCTTGGAAGGTGCTGCGGCGACCGATTCCAAGGATCCCGCCAAGGCGCTTTCCCAGTTTATGTTCGTCGTCGGCCGCTGCTGGGGCGACATGCTGGTGGAATCCGAACCCCTGACCGGCAAACCTGTTGCTGCACTGGCCGAAAGCTGGGAACCCTCCCCCGACGCCGTCACCTGGACCTTCAAGATCCGCTCCGGTGTGAAGTTCCACAACGGCAAGACCCTGACAGTCGACGACGTCATTGCCACCCTCAAGCGGCATACGGACGAGAAGGCGGAATCCGGTGCGCTGGGCGTGATGAAATCCATCAAGGATATCAAGGCCGACGGCGGCAATCTCGTCCTCACGCTGACAGAAGGCAATGCCGACCTCCCGCTGCTGCTGACCGACTATCACCTGATCATTCAGCCGAACGGCGGCACCGACGATCCGAACGCCATGATCGGCACCGGGCCTTACAAGGTAGCGAGTTTTGAGCCGGGGGTTCGGGCCACCTTCGAAAAGAACAAGGACGACTGGCGCTCCGATCGCGGCTTTGTCGATTCCGTCGAAATCATTGCGATGAACGACGCCACGGCCCGTATCGCCGCGCTCTCTTCTGGACAGGTTCATTACATCAACCGCGTCGACCCGAAGACCGTAGCGCTCTTGAAGCGCGCTCCTACGGTAGAGGTTCTTTCCACATCCGGCCGCGGCCATTACGTCTTCATCATGCATTGCGACAAGGCGCCGTTTGACAACAACGATCTGCGGCTTGCGCTGAAATACGCCATGGACCGCGAAGGCATGGTCAAGACCGTCCTCGGTGGCTACGGCAAGGTCGGCAACGATTTTCCGATCAACAGCACCTATGCCCTTTTCCCGGAGGGAATCGAACAACGCGCCTATGACCCCGACAAGGCGGCGTTTCACTACAAGAAGTCCGGGCACAGCGGCTCTGTTCTGCTGCGTACGTCGGAGGTTGCCTTCCCGGGAGCCGTCGACGCCGCGGTGCTCTATCAGCAGAGCGCCAAGAAGGCCGGCATCAATGTCGAGGTGAAGCGCGAACCCGGCGACGGTTACTGGACGAATGTCTGGAACGTCCAGCCCTTCTCCACCTCCTATTGGGGCGGACGTCCGACCCAGGACCAGATGTATTCCACGGCCTATCTTTCCACCGCCGACTGGAATGACACGAAATTCAAGCGTCCGGAATTCGACAAGCTCCTTCTCGAGGCCCGCTCCGAGTTGGACGAAACGAAGCGCAAGGACATGTACCGCACCATGGCAATGACGGTGCGCGACGAGGGTGGCCTCATCCTGCCGATGTTCAACGACTTCGTGAACGCCGCCAGCAAGAAGGTGAAGGGCTACGTTCACGACATCGGCAACGACATGTCGAACGGCTATGTCGCGACCCGCGTCTGGCTGGACGCCTAGTTCTTCAAGACGGAATGCCGATTGACGGATCGCGGGCGCCTCGCGATCCTCCTTCCGTTTCAGAACGAGGCCTTCTGCCGATGTCCAATCCTACCGAAACAGAGAGCCTGCCCAGACAGCGTTTTCAAGAACGGTTTCCCCTTCTTGCTCTTGTCATCGAGCGCATACTGCTCTCTCTCCTGCTTCTCGTCGCCGTTTCGATGCTGATCTTCGGCGGCGTCGAAGCTTTGCCTGGCGATTTCGCCACGACCTATCTTGGGCAGTCGGCTACGCCGCAGGCGGTTGCAAACATCCGCGCCGAACTCGGTCTCGATCGCCCCGTCGTCACCCGCTATTTCGAATGGCTGGCCGGAGCGGTTCAAGGTGATTTCGGCACCTCTTGGGCGAGCAGGAATTCCGTCTCCGAACAAGTCGGCAATCGCCTCGGCAATTCATTGTTCCTTGCCGGCTTTGCAGCGGTAATCTCCGTGCCGCTCGCCGTCGGGCTCGGCATGTTGTCCGTGCACTTCCGCAACCGTATGCCGGACAAGATCATCAATGTCATATCCCTTGCGGCGATCTCGCTACCGGAATTCTTTATCGGCTACCTGCTGATCCTCTATTTCGCTGTCAATTTCGGTATCGCGACCTTTCCCGCCACCGTCTACGAGGGCATGGGCTTCATCGAGCGGCTCAAGGCGATCGCCCTACCGACTGCAACGCTGGTGCTGGTCGTTCTCGCCCACATGATGCGGATGACCCGCGCCGCAATTCTGTCGGTCATGTCCTCCGCCTATATGGAGACTGCGGAACTCAAAGGTCTTTCCGCTTTCCGGGCCATCGTCAAACATGCCGCCCCCAATGCTCTCGCACCGATTATCAACGTCGTGGCGCTCAACCTCGCCTACCTCGTCGTCGGCGTCGTCGTGGTGGAAGTGGTCTTCGTCTATCCAGGGATGGGCCAGTACATGGTCGACGCGGTGACGGTGCGCGACATACCGGTCGTCCAGGCTTGCGGGTTGATTTTCGCCGCCGTCTACATCTTCCTGAACATGCTGGCCGATATTCTTGCAATCATCGCCAATCCCCGTCTGAGGCATCCGCGATGAGATTGAGAGAAATCCCTATCACCGCCTGGGTCGGTATCATCGGCATCGCGCTCGCCTGTTTCTGCGCCGCCTTTGCACCGTTGATCGCTCCCTATGGGGAGACCGAGGTGGTCGGTGGCGTCTGGCAGGAGGCGGACGCCCAATTCTTCTTCGGCCTCGACAATCTCGGACGCGACATCCTCTCGCGACTGATCTACGGCGCCCGCACCACCCTTTCGGTTGCTCTCGCCGCGACGGTCATTTCTTTCTCGCTCGGAATTCTGCTAAGCTTCATCGCCGCCGTCTCGGGCGGGTTGATCGATACGGTCTTTTCCCGCTTCAACGACCTGATGATGTCGATCCCGACATTGATCTTCGCGCTGGTCGTGCTCGCCGTCCTGCCGCAGCATCTGATCGTGTTGATCCTCGTGATGGCGGTGCTCGATTCGACCCGCGTCTATCGACTCGGCCGTGCCGTGGCGCTCGACGTAGCAGTGATGGAGTTCGTGGAAGCAGCAAGACTGCGTGGCGAGGGCACCACCTGGATCATTTTCCGGGAAATCCTGCCCAATACGCTTTCTCCGCTGCTCGCTGAATTCGGTCTGCGCTTCGCCTTCTCCATTCTCTTCCTCTCCACGCTCTCCTTCCTCGGGCTCGGCATCCAGCCTCCCGCGGCGGACTGGGGCGGCATGGTAAAGGACAATAAGGACGGCATCATCTTCGGCATTTCGGCGGCTCTGGTGCCCGGGACGGCAATCGCCGCGCTCGCCATCTGCGTCAATCTCGTGGTCGACTGGCTGCTCAAACGAACTTCCAGCCTCAAGGGAGGCCGCGGCGATGCCTGAACTTCTGTCCGTCCGCAATCTCAAGATCGAGGCGACCAGCTATCCGCCCGGCGAGCCGCCCAAGCGCATCACCATCGTCGACGGGGTGTCCTTCGACCTCCAGAAAGGCAAGGTACTCGGCCTGATCGGCGAATCCGGGGCCGGCAAATCGACCATCGGCCTTTCCGCCCTCGCCTATGGCCGCGGCGGCGCCGAGATCACCGGCGGCGAAGTTTCGCTGAACGGAACGAACATCCTGGCATTAGGCAAGGCCGGCATTCGCAAGGTACGCGGCGCTCAGGTCTGTTATGTGGCCCAATCGGCCGCGGCAGCCTTCAACCCGGCACATCGCCTTGGCGATCAGGTGATCGAGGCGTCGGTCAAGCACGGACTGATGAGCAAGGACGAGGCCCGCAAGCGAGCCCTCTATCTCTTCCGCGTCCTCGGCCTGCCGCACCCGGAGACTTTTGGAGACCGTTTTCCGCATCAGGTTTCAGGCGGGCAGCTTCAGCGCGCCATGACGGCGATGGCGCTCTGCCCGAACCCGGAATTGATCGTGTTCGACGAACCGACGACCGCGCTCGACGTGACAACCCAGATCGACGTCCTGGCGGCAATCAAACATGCGATCGAGGAGACAAATACCGCCGCGCTTTACATCACCCATGATCTCGCCGTCGTGGCCCAGATTTCCGACGACATCATGGTACTTCGATATGGGAAGACGGTCGAATACGGTTCGGTGCAGCAGATCATCGAAGCACCGACACAGGATTATACCCGTGCGCTGGTGAACGTTCGCCAGACGGCGCGGCAAGAGGCGCCCGACCAGAGCCAGGCGCTGCTGAGGGTTGATAACGTCAGCGCCCAATATTCGAACGGCTTCAAGGTGCTGCACGGGGTGTCGCTGCATCTCTGCAAAGGTCAGACGCTGGCGATCGTCGGCGAATCCGGCTCCGGAAAGTCGACGCTGGCGCGCGTCATCACCGGCCTCCTGCCGCCAAGCGACGGAAGGATCACTTTCGAAGACAAGCCGCTGACGCCTGCACTCAAAAGCCGGTCACGCGATGAACTTCGCCGCATCCAGCTTATCTATCAGATGGCCGACACGGCGATGAACCCGCGCCAGACAGTGCGCGATATCATCGGTCGGCCGCTGACCTTTTACTATGGTCTGCGCGGTGCGGCAAAGACGGCGCGCGTCAAGGAACTGCTCGAGCAAATCGAGATGAGCAACGGCTTCATCGACCGTTATCCGGCAGAACTTTCAGGCGGTCAGAAGCAGCGTGTGGCGATCGCTCGGGCGCTCGCCGCAAAGCCGGAACTCATTCTCTGTGACGAGCCGACTTCCGCGCTCGATCCGTTGGTTGCAGAGGGTATCCTGAAACTGCTGATGAAGCTGCAGACGGAATCTCAGCTTTCCTATATCTTCATCACCCACGACATTGCGATCGTGAGGGCCATCGCCGATTCAGTTGCCGTCATGCATCGCGGCCGACTGGTGCGCTTCGGGCCCAAATCTCGAGCGCTTTCGCCGCCATTCGACGACTATACCGACCTGCTGCTGAAATCCGTCCCGGAGATGGAGATCGGTTGGCTTGAGCGGGTTCTGAGCACAAGACGCATGGCGAGCGCCGGAAACTGACTGTCTTTTTTGAAAGTGCATGCGACATGACCGAGCGCTCTTTCACCGTCATCGAAAACCATTGGATCACGCTGGGGGACGGGACGCGGCTTGCTGCCCGCATCTGGATGCCCGACGGCGCCGAAGCAGACCCGGTGCCTGCGGTCTTTGAATTCCTGCCCTATCGCAAGCACGACGGAACGAGTGCCCGAGACGAATCCACCTATCCGGCCTTCGCTGCGGCGGGCATTGCCGGAGTGCGCGTCGACATCCGCGGCTCAGGCGAGTCGGACGGTGTCATCGACGGCGAATATACCGAGCTTGAGTTGGCGAATGCCTGCGAACTGATCGCCTGGATCGCCGAACAGCCCTGGTCGAACGGCAATGTCGGGATGATGGGCATTTCCTGGGGTGGCTTCAACAGCCTGCAGGTGGCAGCGCTCCGCCCGCCGGCCTTGAAGGCAGTAATCTCGATCGCATCCACGACAGATCGATACAATGACGACATCCACTACAAGAATGGCTGCCATCTATCGGCGCAGCTCTCCTGGGCCGCAACCATGCTTGCCTATCAATCGCGTCCGCCGGACCCTGAACTTGCCGGCGAGCGCTGGCGCGAGATGTGGATGAAGCGGCTGGAAAACGAACCCTTTTTCCTGGAGGAATGGCTGACACATCAGCGTCGAGACGACTTCTGGCGCCACGGCTCGATCTCTGAAGATTACTCGGCAATCGAAATCCCGGTACTGGTGATCGCGGGCTGGGCAGATGGTTATCGCAACACGCCGCTCCTGGCCGTTGAGGGTCTCGGCAAGAAGGCCAAGGCATTGATCGGGCCTTGGGTGCACAAATATCCACATTTTGCCTGGCCGAAACCGCGCGCCGATTTCCTTGGCGAAGCGATCGCCTTCTGGAACCATTGGCTCCGCGGCGAGGAAAATGGCGTCGAGACCATTCCCCAGGTGCGCGCCTATCTTCTCGACGGGCCGAAGCCCGCGCTGCGCCGCGATTCGGATCCAGGGATCTGGATTTCCAAGGAGGTCTGGTCGAAGCCGGATATGCGTTGCTTTTATGTCGATCAATTCGGTACGCTGTTGGAGGGCATGCCGACCCCAAGCGCGGCGCATGAAATATATCTCAAGTCGCCTCTCGATACGGGTACGGCCTCCGGTGAATGGTTCACCCTCAAGCCCGATGCGGAGCTTGCAGGGGACCAGCGCGTCGACGATGCCGGCTCTCTCGTCTTGGAGACGATGCCGCTTTCCGAACCGCAGGCCTATCTGGGCCAACCGGTTCTGACCGTTGCGCTTCGTGCCGATGCGGAGCTTGCCAACCTCTGCGCTCGCGTGGTCGACATACATCCGGACGGCTCGGCGACACGGGTCTCCTTCGGTGTCATCAACCTCGCCCATCGTGATGGCAATGCCGAACCGAAACCGCTGACGCCGGGCGAGCCGGTATCGATCCGTCTGGCGCTTGACGCTTGCGGTTACCGCTTTGGAAAAGGGCACCGCATCCGGCTGTCGCTCTCGACGGCCTACTGGCCTACGATCCTCCCGCCTCCGGTAAACTCCGGACTGACCATCGACATCGCCTCACTCGGCCTCGCGCTGCCTATGCTTGGTGAACACGAGTCGTTCGAAATGAAGCAGCCCGGCAATCCCGATCCCCTGCCGAAATATATCGCCCATACGCCACCCGTTACGAGGCGCAGCGTAACCCGCGACCTCTCCGCCAACCGCACCGACTACCTCGTTCATGAGGATACCGGGCTTACCGAACGTCCCGGCACCGGGCTTTCGACGCGCCAGCTTCGCGAGGAACTGTGGTCGATCTCACCGGATGACCCGCTTTCCATGAAAGGCACCGCTATCTGGACATGCGATATGCAGCGGCCAGGCTGGTCGGTGCGGACAATTTCGATTTCGCGGATTTCCTGCACCGACAGGGACTGGCTGATCGGCGCATCCGTGACCGCCTATGAGGCCGAAAAACAGGTGTTCGAAAAGATATTCGAGAAGTCGATCCCGCGCGATCTCATGTAGCCAATCGCTTAACCGCTTCGCATACCGCATGAAAACCTTCGCGAGCGCCCTGGCTCATATGCCGGGCCCGCAGCCAGGCATGCACCATCTGCGGCTCTTCGCGTAAGCTGACCTCCACACCCACCCGCTTCAGTCGTTGTGCGTAAAGATATCCGTCGTCGCGAAGCGGATCGAAATGCGCGACGGTGATGTAAGCGGGCGGCAGACCAGCCAGATCATGTGCCAGCAGCGGATGAGCCACCGGCTCGTCCGACGGAGCTTTCAGGATCGCCCGGTAGTAGGCGACGTCCGCAGTCGTCAGCCCGGGCGCCTGCGCCATCTCCAGGTAAGAGCCGGAAACCAGGTCTCCGCCGAGGCTGGGGTAGATCAGCACCTGGCCGACAACGCCGGGAAGCCCTTCGTCGCGCGCCCGCAAAGCCAGGCTCGCCGCAAGGTTGCCGCCGGCGCTGTCGCCGATCAGGACGATCCTGTTTCCCTGTCCAAGAAGCTGTTTCAACACGCCGAAGCAGTCGTCCGTCTGGGCCGGCCAGAGATGTTCCGGTGCCAACCGGTAGTCCACTGCAACAAGTTCGGCGCCGGCATGTTCGGCAATCTCGGCGCAGATTGCATGATGGCTATCGAGCGATCCCACCACAAAGCCGCCGCCGTGCAGATAGAGCAATACGGTCTCGGTGCCTATCTTGGCCGGGCGATAGTGGCGGACCGGCACGAACAGCATCTCGTCCCGAAAGGTGAGGCCCTGCGGCAGGGGCTGGTCGAAACGGGCGCAAAGTGCGTCGTACCAGTCGCGCTGCTGCTGGATCGGAGCATTGACCGCATCCGCTGGATAGAAATCGTCGCAAATCCTCAGGAATTCCAGAATACCCGACTCTTCCGGGCGGGGTCCCGGCTTGGAAGCAGTGTCCATCATCATCAACAAACCTTCCGGTGCAGGATGGTGGAAGGTTAATGCGGCCGTGGGCGCTGAACAAGATCGGAATGCGCCCGAAATCCGCCAACCCGGGCGCGAATCCATCTTGCATGACCGGCACCAGCTTCTAGTCTGACCTTCATCGTCGCCGTTGTCTCTAACTGCAAGGTGCTTCTCGTGACGGATTTTTCGAAAACCCGCTCGTTCTTCTATCTGCCGGAGGGGACGACCTACCTGGACGGCAACTCCCTCGGCCCGCTGCCGCTGTCGGCCAGGGAGCGCGTCGACAGGCTGATGAGGGAGGAATGGGGCCAGCTTCTCATCAAGGGCTGGAACCAGGCAGGATGGATGACGATGCCGCGCCGCATCGGCGACCGCGTCGGCAAGCTGATTGGTGCCCCGCCAGGCACGGTCGTCATGGGCGACACATTGTCAATCAAGGTCTATCAGGCGCTTGCCTCGGCCCTCGAACTGGTGCCGGAACGCAAGGTGATCCTCTCCGACAGCGGGAACTTTCCCTCCGATCTTTACATGGCCCACGGGCTTTTAGGTTCACTTGGCAAAGGACACACGCTGAAGATCGTCGAACCCGAAGAGGTGGAAACTGCGATCGACGAGACAGTCGCCGTATTGATGCTGACCGAGGTGGATTATCGCACCGGGCGGCTGCACGATATGAAGGCGCTGACGAGGAAGGCCCATTCTCTCGGCGTCGTGACCCTCTGGGATCTCGCCCATTCCGCCGGCGCTCTGCCGGTGGATCTGGCTGCAGCCGAAGCGGACTTCGCTGTCGGCTGTACCTACAAATATCTGAATGGTGGCCCGGGCGCTCCGGCTTTCATCTATGTGGCGCCGCGCTATGCGGATAAGGTAAGGCCAGCCCTTTCCGGCTGGCTCGGGCATGAACAGCCCTTCGCTTTCGATCTCAGCTACCGGCCGGGCGGCGGCATCGATCGGATGCGCGTCGGCACGCCGCCGATCCTCGGTCTTGCCGCTCTCGATGCGGCGCTCGATGCCTGGGAGGATGTCGATATGCAGGATGTGCGCAGGCAATCGATCCGATTGTGCGACCTGTTTGTGACGGAGGTCGAACGGCGCTGCCCCGCGCTGGAACTCGCCTCGCCGCGGGACGGACAGAAACGCGGCAGCCAGATATCCTTCCTCCATCCCGAGGGCTACGCCATCATGCAGGCCCTGATCTCCCGCGGAGTCATCGGCGATTTCCGGGCCCCCAATGCAATCCGCTTCGGCTTCACGCCCCTTTACATCGGGGAAACCGATGTTCTGAAGGCGGTCGATGTTTTGGAAGACATCATGACCAACAGTATTTGGGATACCGCGGAATACAAACAGCGGGCCTTGGTCACCTGACCCTGCAGTTTCTGCTGAAAGCCAATCAAACCAGGAGTTCGGCCATGGAGATTGTTTACAAAGAAACAATCTCCATGTAAACAAACAGACGGGCGGGAGGAGATCGCCCACTTTGTCCTGGGAGGATTTTATGAAACACCGGTTTTTTGCTGGGATAGCGGCGATTGCCGTCATGTCCCTTCCCGTATTCGTCACCCCCGCGCTGGCCGACATAACGATCGGCGTCACGATCCCCACCACTGGCCCCGGCGCAGCGCTCGGCATCCCGCTGAAAAATTCGGTGGAGCTCTGGCCCAAGGAGATCGCCGGCGAAAAGCTCAAGGTGATCTTGCTGGACGATGCCGGCGACCCTTCGATCGCTACGACCAACGCCCGCCGGTTTGCCAATGACGACAAGGTCGACGTGATCATGGGTTCGGCGCTGACGCCGGCTGCGATCGGTGCGGCCGGCGTTGCCGCCGAAGTGGGCGTGCCGCATTTCGCCATTTCTCCGGTGCCGCCACCGGTCGCCAAGGGGAAATGGACCTTTGTCCTACCGCAGTATTCGAGCGTGCTCGCCAAGCGCATGTTCACGCGCATGAAGCAGGATGGCGTCAAGCGCGTATCCTTCATCGGCTTTGCGGATTCCTACGGCCAGCAATGGGTCGAAGAACTCAAGAACACCGGCAAGGAATACGGTCTGGAAGTCGTGGCCGACGAACGTTATGCCCGTGCCGATACTTCGGTTTCCGGTCAGGTTCTGAAAGCGATTGCCGCCAAGCCCGACGCCGTCTTCATCGGCGCTTCCGGCACCGGCGCGGCACTGCCGCAGATCGGCGTGCGCGAGCGTGGATTCACCGGTCCGGTCTACGTTGTCTCGGGCGCCGTGACCTTCGAATTCCTGCGCATTGCCGGCAAGGCGGTAGAAAACACGATCTTCTCTTCCGGCCCCGTCATGGTGGCGGAAGACCAGCCCGACGATTCGCCGACCAAGGCGGAAGGCCTGGCCTACCTCAAGGCCTATGAAGGCAAGTTCGGCCCCAATAGCCGCACACAGTTCGGCTCGCATGTCTGGGATGCCATGGTCATCCTCAAGAAGGCCGTGCCAGTCGCGCTGCAGAAGGCCAAGCCGGGCACCTCGGAATTTCGTGCAGCACTGCGCGATGCCATAGAATCGAGCGGTCCCTATAATGCGACCCATGGCGTGTTCCAGTTTACGCCGGAAGATCATTATGGCCTCGACCAGCGCGGCGCCGTGCTGCTGACCGCCAAGGACGGAAAGTTCCAGCTGCTGCCGGAGAAGAAGTAGGCCATTTGACCGCTGAACGGCCCATGTGACGGCTTTTCCTTCGTTGATACCGCAGGGAAAGCCACATGTCCTCCTCGTCATCCGGCCTTGATCCGGTATCTGGCGTACGAGATCCTGCGAGGCGAAGGCTCTCGCAAGGCATCGTTCGCGGCGCAGATCCGCCGTAGCAGATACCGGATCAATTCGGCATGAGGGGCTGGAAACCGTCAGCAGCAACAAACTGTATTTGCCGAATATGTTATCCGCCCTCGGCGGATCCTTCTTAAAAACTCCATTCCATCGCACAAGCGTGAGGGATGCATTTGGACGCGACGATTGCGACATTCCTGATCCAGGACGGCCTGACCAACGGCGCGGTTTACGCGCTGCTGGGACTTGCCATCGTCCTGGTCTTTTCGGTCACCCGCGTGATCTTCATTCCCCAGGGCGAGTTCGTTGCCTATGGCGCACTGACGCTTGCCACACTGGATGCCGGCAATGTGCCGGGAACGCCGAAGCTGCTCCTTTGCTTCGGCGCAGCTGCCTTTCTGCTCGACCTCTGGTCATGGCGGCGCGATCTCAAGGTCGACGCGCTCGCCCGAAATTTTGCGCTCAATCTCGGCTTGCCTCTGTTGATCTATGGCGCGGTGCTTTATCTGGCGCCGCTGCAGTTACCCTCCGTCATCCGCGCGCTGATGACCGTGTTGATCATCGCGCCCATGGGTCTTTACGTCTACCGTATAGCTTACCGGCCGCTTGCGGATGCATCGGTACTGGTGCTGCTGATCACGTCGGTAGGCGTTCACCTCGCCATGCTAGGTCTCGGGCTGATCTTCTTCGGCCCTGAAGGCTTGCGCGCTACGCCGCTGCATGACGGCAGTTTTACCATGGGGCCTCTGCTGGTGACGGCGCAGAGCGTGCTGATCTATTTCACGACCATCCTGATCATGGTCGCCCTCTATTTCTTCTTTGAAAAGACATTGCTCGGGAAGGCGCTGCGGGCGACGGCAGTCAACAGGCTCGGCGCCCGGCTCGTCGGCGTGCGCACACAGTTGACGGGCGTCACCGCTTTTGTGCTGGCAGCAATGATCGCCGCCGTATCGGGCGTCTTGATGGGACCGATCACCACGATCTACTACGACACCGGCTTCCTGATTGGTCTCAAGGGCTTCGTGGCCGCCATTCTCGGAGGCATGGGCAGCTTTCCGGTCACGGCCATTGCCGCAATCGGCGTCGGCATGGTCGAGTCGTTCGCGTCCTTTTTTGCCAGCAACTACAAGGAAATCATCGTGTTCGGCCTGATCGTTCCGGTGCTGATCTGGCTCTCCATCGATGCCGTCCACCATGAGGAGGAGTAAGCCATGATCGCCAACAAGCACCTCATGCCTGGCATCGCGGCCATCACAGTCCTCGCGGTTCTTCCCCTGCTGCCGGTTCCGCCATTCTGGATAACGCTCGCCAACAATGTCGGGCTAGCTTCACTAGTCGCCATAGGCCTTGTGCTGCTGACCGGCGTCGGCGGACTGACCTCCTTCGGCCAGGCGGCGTTCTGTGGGTTCGGCGCCTATACCACCGCCGTGCTGACCACCGCCCATGGTTTCTCGCCATGGATGACCCTACCGGTGTCGCTATTGATAGGCGCCGCCGTTGCCGTTCCGCTGGGACTGATGACGGTGCGCCTTTCGGGACATTACCTGCCGCTCGGCACCATCGCCTGGGGTCTCGCCATCTATTATCTCTTTGGGCGCATCGAAATGCTCGGTCGTTACGATGGCATCACCGGCATACCGCCGCTAAATATAGCTGGCTATCCGCTTCTCAGCGGCCAGTCGATTTTCTACGTCATCTGGATCTTTGTGATCCTTACCGCCATCGGCGCGCAGAACCTCCTCAATTCGCGAATCGGTCGTGGAATTCGTGCCTTGCGTGGCGGTGGTCAGGCCGCCGAGGCGTTCGGCGTCAACATCGAGCGCGCAAAGCTCATTGTCTTCATTTTCGCCGCTATTGTCGCAGCCCTTTCCGGCTGGCTTTATGCCCACATGCAGCGTTCGGTGAACTCCACGCCTTTCGGCCTCAACATGGGAATCGAATACATGCTGATGGCCGTGGTCGGCGGCTCCGGCTACATCTGGGGAGCGATCTTCGGTTCGGCGTTCGTGCTGATCGTCAAGGAGATCCTGCAGCGCGTCATGCCGGAGCTCGTCGGCAGCGGCATCAATGTGGAAATGGTCGTTTTCGGCATCCTTCTTGTCGCCATCCTGCAGCTTGCCCGCAATGGCCTCTGGCCCATGATAGCGCGCCTGATGCCCGCAAAAAGCCAGCGGTCAATTCCCACCTCGGTACGAAAACTTGCAAAGCGCACGCTTGCGCCGCCGGGTTCGCCGCTCATCAAGGTGGACAGGGCCCGCAAGGCCTTTGGCGGGCTGGTGGCGGTCAGCGACGTAAGTTTCGAGGTAAAGGCCGGGCAGATTGTCGGATTGATCGGCCCCAATGGCGCGGGTAAAAGCACGACCTTCAACTTGATCACCGGCATCGCCTCCCTCACCAGCGGTTCCGTCTCCTACCAGGGCCAGCCTTTGACCGGAAACAGTCCGCGCGAGATCGCCAAACATGGCATCGCGCGAACCTTCCAGCACGCCAAGATCCTGCCGGATATGTCGGTTCTGGAAAACGTTGCCCTCGGAGCGCATCTGCGTGGCTCCGCCGGGGTGTTCAGGAGTTTCCTTCGGCTCGACCGGGAGGAGGAGGCGACTTTGCTCGCCGAAGCAGCCTACCAGCTCGATCGCGTCGGCCTTAGCCAATACCGCGACCGGCCAGCCGGCGATCTGGCCCTCGGCCAGATCCGTATTCTCGAAATCGCTCGTGCACTTGCGGCCGATCCGACGATACTGCTGCTCGACGAGCCCGCGGCTGGCCTGCGGCACGGAGAAAAGCAGGAGCTTGCCACGCTTCTGAACAAATTGCGCCAGGAGGGCGTCAGCGTGCTCCTGGTCGAACACGATATGGGCTTCGTCATGGGCCTTGTCGATCATCTCGTCGTCCTTGATTTCGGCACACTGATTGCCGAGGGCCGGCCGGCGGACGTCCGCAGGCACCCAGCCGTGGTTGCCGCCTATCTCGGAGGCGTGGCATGAGCCGGAACCTGCTCGAATTGACCGATATCCATGTCTCGTATGGACATGCCGAGGTTCTGCATGGCATTTCGCTTGCCATGCGGCCCGGCAGCATCGTCACCGTGATCGGCGCGAATGGTGCCGGCAAGACGACGCTGCTGAATGCGGTCATGGGCGTTATCCCCTCAACCGGTGCGATCCTCTATGATGGAGTCCCGGTGCCGCGCTCTGTCGAGGCCCGCGTCGCTGCAGGCCTATGCCTTGTGCCGGAAAAGCGGGAGCTTTTTTCATCCATGACCGTCGAGGACAATATTGAACTCGGCGGCTTCCTGCGCAGCGCCTCTGAACGGGGAGAAACCCGTGAAGAGCTTTATGCACGCTTCCCTCGACTTGCCGAGCGACGCAAACAGCTGGCTGGTACGCTATCGGGTGGCGAGCGTCAGATGCTGGCGCTGGCGCGCGCGCTGATGAGCCGCCCGCGCCTGTTGCTGCTCGATGAGCCTAGCCTGGGTCTCGCGCCCAGAATCGTCGCCGACATCCTGAACATTGTTTCGGAACTACGAAAAACCGGAGTGGCCATCCTGCTGGTAGAGCAGAACGCGCGCGCAGCCCTGGAAATTGCCGATGAAGGCTATCTGGTGGAGCTCGGTGAAGTACGGCGTTCCGGTCCCGCAGCCGAATTGGCAGTCGATCCCGCGTTGATGGAAAGTTATCTTGGCGCGCATTCCTGAAACCTTGCCCGATCAATCGAAACTTTCGACGAATTTCTGGCGAAATTCGTCCATTCGATAAACCGGTGTATCCTTCGTGGGAAGCATGCCCGGTTGCCACTTCCAAGGGTCGATGCGTTTTAAGATCTCCGGGTTGCCGGTCACGAGATGAACAGGCACGTCGCGGGACGCACCCTCTCCGGTGATGATCGAGGCGGGCTGATGATCTCCGAGCAGGATAAAAAGCGTGTTCTCTCCATATCGAGCCATATAGGAGCCGAGGGTCTCAAGCGCATAGTCGATCGAGGCTGCATATTGCGAACGCACCCGCTCGGGATCTGCCCACACGACCGAGGCCGGATCGCCACTCTCCGCCTGGTCGTTGAAGATGGTCCCGTCACCTACTTTGTCCCAGTCGACCAGTGAAGGAATTGGCGTCCAGGGCGCATGACTGGAGATCAGCGCAATCTCCGCCATGAGAGGTCGATGTCCGGGTGATCGCTCCAGCTTCTCGAAGACCGCCAGCGTATATTGATCCGGCATCGTCACCCAATTGAAGGGTTTTCCCTTGTAGCCGAGGCCCGCGGCAGCATGAACGCGGTCATAGCCGAAATAGGCCGATTCCGGCCAGTCGAGCGTAATCGCCGGCATGACTGCGGCAGTTCGCCAACCCGATGCGCGAAAAAGACTGTTGAGGCTTCGCCGTTCGCTCGTGATCATCCGGTCATAACGAGACTGGTTATCAACCCACAGCCCCGAAAGAAGGGTGCCATGCGCGAGCCAGCTTAAACCTCCGACCGTAGGCGAGGTGAGCCAGCCGCTGCGCGCCTGTAATCCCGACGCTTGGACCTCGTGCTCGACCGCAGCGAGGCGATCATGGATCCGGAGGGCATATGACGGATCTTCGATGACGCTACGGCCGTAGGATTCGATAAAGACCAGCACGACGTCCATGCCGGACAACGCCGCAAAATGCGGGCCGGAGGAAACCGCATCACGACCCAGTTCGGCCTCGAAACGATCAAGGTCGGCATTGGACTCCCTTATCATGTCGATCCGGTTGACGATGTAGGGGAAGGTCGGCGCGTCGACGCCGAGATTGCGGCGGTTATCATCCTGTACAGCAAACAGCGTCAGGCCGACGAGCAAAAGGACGCCGCTTCCGATTGCTAATCGCCGCCGCGTTTGGCTTGAAAGATTACGGAAGCCGCCGAGCGACCAGTAGAGCAGGGCAACAACCAGAAGCCAAGCAAGCAGACCGGCGCAGATGATTCCGACGGCCTCCCTGGCCCCCACCGCACCGCTCAGGAGATTCCATCCGTCGGTTAGGATCTTGACGTCCAGATACGGGTTGAACGGCCGCTGGAAGGCAATGCCGGTGCCAAGGTCCGCCAATTTGAGAAGCAGCATTGCGCCAGCGAGCAAAGTGGCTGACCAGCGCAGGAGGGCCAAAAACCGGCCACTCATCGTTGACGCCAGGAATGCAAGCCCCGCGACTTCGAGTGGAAATCTTACGTCAGAAAGGTCCACGAGGGACTGCGGATTGGATGGAAGCGCCAGGATCAGAGCGACCAACAACAACGAAATCGTGATCCGAAGAGTGGAAAACCGGTTTACAGCGGGACGCGTATGATACTGTGGAAGAACGTTGCGACCTCGCGCGCGAAAAGGCCGGTATTCATTCATGCGTCCCTCTCTCCGTCATTGTTGCACGCTATGCGTCTATTGAAGTTTATCGGCATTATAGCGGCTATGGCACTTCTCGTTGCCGTGATCTGGCGTTCCGATCCACGACGAATAGCAGCAGATCTGTCATCGGCCAGCCTTGTTCATGTTATAGCAGGGCTCATTCTGGTCCAGGTTCAGATCGTGCTTTCCGCTTTGCGTTGGCGCTTTACGGCGGCGAGGCTTGGGCAAGGCCTGGATCGAGGCCGGGCAATCGGCGAATATTACCTGGGAACGCTGCTCAACCAGCTTCTTCCGGGCGGCGTGGCAGGCGATACCTTGCGAGCCTTCCGTAACCGCGCCGGAATAAAAGAGGGTTGGAAGGTTCCGGCCCAGGCGGTAATCCTGGAGCGGGTAGCCGGTCAGGGCATATTCTTTCTCATTGCGGCATTCGGAATTTTGATCTGGCCCCTTCTCGACGGCGGAATGATCCCGGAAAATCTGCGCACTCCATTTCAAGGTTTCGCATTGTTCGTCGCCGCTGGGGCGGTGGCTGTCCTCATTGTTTTTCGCTATCCGCCACGAAGGATCGCGCCATACACGAAAGAGCTCCATACAGCCTTTGCCCAGGTCTTCCTGCAGGAGCGAGCGTGGTTGTTGCAGACGGCGTTGAGCATTGCGATCGTCGGAAGCTACATTGCCATGTTTATGGTCGCGTCAGCAGCTGTCGGCGCACCGCTGCCGGCGCTTGCAGCCGTGACCGCCATTCCACTGGGCCTGTTGACGATGTTGATACCGGCCACGATCGCCGGATGGGGAGCCCGTGAAACGGCCGCAGCGTCGCTTTGGCCCCTCTTCGGTTACACGGCCTCGGACGGAGTTGCCGCCAGCATCCTCTACGGCCTCCTGGCACTGGCGGGAGCCACGCCCGGTCTCATTGTCTTGATTTCAGCGGCGCTCGGCAAAAAGCGGGCCTGAATCATCCCCCTTCAAGCCGTGCATAGATATCGCCGGACGAATTATCTTTGGTCAGCCGGG
The DNA here is from genome assembly GCF_004343065.1 of Neorhizobium sp. S3-V5DH. Lineage (NCBI taxonomy): Bacteria > Pseudomonadati > Pseudomonadota > Alphaproteobacteria > Hyphomicrobiales > Rhizobiaceae > Neorhizobium > Neorhizobium sp. S3-V5DH. The sequence continues at coordinate 137,763 of NZ_SMCL01000008.1, read as the reverse complement.
ATAGCTCGATCAACATGTCGTCGGCAGACATCCATTCGCAACGCACGAAATGATGTCGCTCTCCTTCGACGCGATTGAAAAGATATGGCCCAAGTCTCCGCAGATGGCCGATCGCCTCTTCGGCGATCTCCATGGTGGCGGGAATATATTCGAAGGCGACAAGCGGCACCGGATGATGCAAGCCGGCTATGATATCGGCTTCTGCACCCTCCACGTCGATTTTGCAGAAACGCGGAAGGCCAAACTCTGCGATCAATGCGTCCAGTGTAGTCATTTCGACGCGCTCGACCCGATCCCAGGTGACGTTGCGAAAGCCTGCGGTCTTGCCAACCTTCGAAATCCAGGCGGACGAAATGCTGGTTACGGTGGGATGCATCCGTGAAATATGCAGATCGACGCTTCCCGCCTCCTTCCCTACGGCCTTACGCAGCAGGATAAGGTCTTCGCCGGCAAAAGTCCTTTGGACGAAATCGGCAAATATCGGCTGCGGCTCGAGCGCGACCACTTTGGCGCGGAGCGAAAGCAACGTTCGGCTACGGCTGCCGGCATGCGCACCGATATCGAACACCAAGTCGCCCGGCCTGATGAAGTCTGCATAAAAGCGTCGGAGCGCCGAACGGCGCCAGGGCTGGCCGTAGTAGATGAGCAACGAGCGGACAAACCCGAGGGAAGCCGCGAAATCAGCCCGCATGGCCGCGCCCGTTCCTGTTCAGCAGAAACGCCACATCGACACCGAAGGAGTAGGTGAGCGCGCCAAGTGCCCCTGCAGCAAGCAGGCCGGACACTGGCGGCGCCACCACCGGAAAGAGGAGCAGGCAGAGCGTTATTCCTTGCACGACGCAGATTGCTTGACGTCGGGTGGAAGGCGGCAAATCCCCACGAAGCCCAGGAAGGAGCACCTGGGCGCCAACATAGCCGTAACGCATCAGGCCGATCAGCAGCACCCAGGCCCCGGCCTTGTCCAACAGGAAGGCGGCCAGAGACAGGAAGAAGATGAGCAGAGCATCGATCTCCATGTCGAAACGCGCACCGAAAGGCGAAACCGTGCGGCCTCTGCGTGCGAAATAGCCGTCTATCCCGTCCAGGCCAAGGACGATCGAAACCACCACTCCGGTAAGGTACAACGTCTCCGGATGATGGCCGAACCCGCTTGAGGCCAGCAACAACCCACCCAGAACGGCCGTGACCGCGCCGCGGATCGTCGTAATGACATTGGCGAAGCCGAACCGACTGTGCCCATGCGCCTCGAGGTTACCAAGTGAAACCGCCGAGATTGCCGCATAAATGGCAAAGGCGGTGCTGATCGCCGGAGTATCAAGCCCCAGACGGTCGCCGAAAAAATACATGCTTGCCAAAAGAACCACCCCGACGGCCAAAGTGGCCGCAGCGGCATCGATAAACAGCGAGCGGCGGGCATTGCGGGCCAACATTTCGTCCGGACGATGGGCACCGGTCCACTCAGCCATCGCAACGACTCTTCAAGAAGGTTTCCCAACCCAAAAAGTCGAGGACAAGCGTGACGCCGCCCACCTTCTCCGAAAGACTATGTGAAAAATTCATGACAAGCTCCTCATGAGCAAGATGGGGAGATTTACGACGAACCGCCAAGGCTGGATTTTGAAAGCCCTGTCAAATAAACGTGATACGGCGCTTACCCTCTCGCGGAAACGCTCCCTTGCCGCCATCGATTAAGTCCCTAGGTGTGAACTGGTAGGAGTGAAAGGGGCTGGTGTTTGACAAGGCGTGAGACAGCTCAGGAAGCAGCCGTGACGAATGAGAGCCGTGCGCTGTGGTTCGAAGGGCCAGGGCGCTGCATGCTGCGTTCCGAAGCCCTTCCTGCGGAAGCGGGAGGCGAAGCCACGGTTCGTACGCTTTTCAGCGGCATCAGCCGCGGTACCGAATCCCTCGTCTTCGAAGGACGCGTGCCGGAAAGCGAGTATGAGCGCATGCGGGCGCCTCATCAGGCTGGCCGGTTCCCTTTTCCCGTCAAATACGGATACGCCGCCGTGGGTGTCGTGGAGGCGGGACCTGACTCTTTGGTGGGAAGGCCTGTCTTCTGTCTTCATCCACATCAGGATCGGTTTCGCGTACCATCCGGTTCCGTCCACACCCTGCCGGAGGATCTTCCGCCCGAACGGGCTGTCCTTGCCGCCAATATGGAAACCGCTCTCAATATCATTTGGGACGCGAGGATCCAGCCGGGTGATCGGGTTGCCGTCTTCGGCGCCGGCGTTGTCGGGCTGATGGTTGCCTATCTGGCATCGCGGATCATCGGCACCGAAACGATGGTTTGCGACATAATCGAGGACCGTTTGGAAGCCGCGAGAATTTTGGGCGTCCGCTTCACCCTGCCGGATTCCGTCCCTGAAGATTGCGATGTATTGATCAACGCGTCCGCCTCCGACGTAGCGCTTGCCGCCGCCCTCGATCATGCCGGCTGTGAAGCCCGTATCGTCGAGGCTAGCTGGTATGGCGGGCAATCCGCGCAAATCCCCCTGGGCGGCGCTTTCCACGCCCGGCGGCTTTCTATCGTCAGCTCCCAGGTCGGTACGTTGCCGCCGGACCACCGCCCTCGCTGGAATGCTGGACGGCGAATGGCGAAGACCCTTCAGCTCCTTGCCGACGGCAAACTCGATTGCCTGATTTCGGGAGAAACCGCCTTCCAGACATTGGCTGACGATTATGCACGCATAATCGGCTCTCCCGCCACACTCTGCCACCGCATTCGCTTTTGAGGAAATCTCATGTTCGCCGTCGAAGTCCGTGATCACGTCATGATCGCGCATAGCCTTCCCCGCCCGGTTTTCGGGCCTGCACAAGGCCTGCACGGGGCCACCTTCGTGGTCGATGCCGCCTTTTTTACCGAAGACCTCGACGAAAATGGACTGGCCGTCGATATCGGACTGGCCATTGATGTTCTGAAAGAGGTCCTCGCGCCGCTGAACTATCAGAATCTGGACACGCTCGAGATATTCTCAGGCCGGATAACGACGACGGAATTTCTCGCGAAGCACATTTTCGACCGTATCGCCGCGGCGATCGGCAAAGGTCGATTGGGGAGAGATGGTGGGCGCATTCGCAAGCTGCGGGTTATGCTACACGAATCCCACATGGCTCGAGGCTGGTATGAGGCGGAATTGTGAACCGAGATATCGTCTTTGCTTACCCTGGGGATATTGAAACCCGCACTGGCGGATACGGCTACGACCGGCGCGTCATCGCATCGCTTGCCGAACGCGGTTGGAATATTCAGCTGGTTTCGCTTGGCGAGGGTTTCCCAAATCCTGGCAGCGCCCAACTCTCCGATGCAGGACAGCTTCTTTCGGACACGTGTCGGGACGGAAGCCTTGTCCTTGTCGATGGGCTTGCCTTCGGGGTCATGGACCAATGGGCGGCACGAGAGGCTGGCAGGCTTAAGATACTGGCCCTTGTACATCACCCCTTGGCTCTGGAAACGGGGCTCAGCGAGGTGAGGCAACAGGAGTTGAAAGCACGGGAGGCGGCCGCGCTTGCGCATACGCATGGGGTGATCGTCACCTCCCACGCCACCGCTGCGGAACTCGCGGCGAACTACCAGGTACCATTCGAAAAGATCGCGGTGGCCACCCCGGGGGTCGATCCAGCGCCCCTCGCAGTCGGTGGGGGCGACCCGCCGCTGATCCTTAGCATCGGCACCCTGACCCGCCGCAAGGGCCACGACGTGCTGATCTGCGCGCTCGAAAAGATCCAGGGCCTGCCTTGGATCTGCCGCATCGTCGGAAGCAAGACCCTCGATCCAGGCGTCACGGTGGCACTGGAACGACAGGTCGCCCAGTCGGGCCTGGGCGATCGGATCGACTTTGCCGGCCAGTTGGACGACGTACGCGGCGAGCTCGCCAAAGCCGACATTTTTGCGCTCGCCAGCCGGTATGAGGGCTATGGCATGGTCTTTGCCGAAGCGCTCGCACAAGGCCTGCCCATTGTCGGCTGCGCAGCCGGTGCGGTTCCGGATGTCGTGCCGGAAAGCGCCGGCTTCCTTGTACCTCCGGATGATCCGGAGACTTTTGCTGCCGCATTGCGCCGACTGTTGCAGGAACCCGAGACGCGCATTGCCATGGCGGACGCCGCTGCGATTGCGGGCGCAAGTTTGCCGTCCTGGAAAGACACGGCCACAGTCATATCCGACTATCTGGAGGCGGTGCAGTGACCGGCTTCGGCAAGACATGGCTTGCCTTGCGGGAGCCGGTAGACGTCCGCTCCCGCGATCAGGCCTTGCTGGCCGGAGCGATCGAAGCCGTCAGGAACACAAACAGGGACGGCATTCTCGACATCGGATGCGGCACCGGTTCGACTTTTCGCACCCTTTCACCCAAGATAGGCGGAAACTGCCGCTGGAGGCTGTTCGATCACGATCCGCAACTGCTGGATGAGGCCCGACGCCGCCACCTGGGCGAAGCGGAGTTCCTCTGCGGAGATCTGAACGATCTGGAAGCACTGCCGCTTGCCGATGTTGGTCTGGTGACGGCGTCGGCGCTTTTTGATCTCTGTTCCGAACGATACATCCTGGCATTTGTCGAAAAGATTTCTGAAGTCGGCGCCTGCCTCTATGCCGCATTAAATTATGACGGCGAGATGCACTGGTCGACAACACATGCCCTCGATGAGGCGATCATGGAGAGTTTCAATGCCCATCAGTTGAGTAACAAGGGATTCGGCCTATCGCTCGGACCGACGGCGTGGCAAACACTGTCGGAATGCCTGCGAAAAAGAGGCTATTCGGTCAAGACTGCCGCATCGCCTTGGATCATGACAGCGGCCGACGCGGAGCTGCAACGGCTCTTTCTCGATGGAATAATCCGCGCAGTTCACGAATATGGCCTGCTCGATGCAGCTGAGGTCGATGACTGGGCAGAATTCCGGACCGCGATGATCGATCGGCGGGAATGTTCATGCCGTGTCGGCCATCAGGATATCCTCGCAATCCGGTAATGCCGCCGCCCGCTGGGCTTCGACACGTAGATTGCAGTCGAAAACGATATCGGTGCCGATGTTGTACACTTGAACTTCAGGACGGCGCGCCTGAGAAAGCCGATCGATTGGCGTGAGCCGGATACCTGCCGGCCCCGAGCCGATAATGATAGGTGAGACGGAAACATGCAGCCGATCGACCAATTGCGCGTCGATGAAGCGCGAGATCGTGTTTGCCCCTCCTTCGACCAGCACGGAGGTAAGGTCTCGCTCGGTGAGGGCCGCAAGAATATCGCGGGGCGACAGGCTGCCATCCGCTTGTCGTGGCAATGAGATCAGCTCATGCCCGCCATTGCGGCGTGCCACGTCGTCCGCCTGTATGACGATAACTGGCATCCCGCCGTCGTTCAGCATCTTGGCGCGGCGGGGCATGCGTCCGTTGCAATCCACCACGACACGCACAGGACTCTTTCCGGGTGCGACGCGAACGGAAAGGCTCGGATCATCCGCCACCACCGTTCCGACGCCGACGACGACGGCATCAACCAGGGCGCGACAACGGTGCAGATGGGCGATCCCGTCGGATCCTGAAACATCCTGGGCGTCCCCCATCGGAGTTGCGATTCGGCCATCGAGCGATTGGCCGACTTGTGCCAAGACGAATTGCCCACTCCGCCGGGCGATCGGGGCGTAAAGGGGCAGACAGGAGACGTCGGCATCCGGGGAAAGCACGCGAGGCCCGATCAGGCCCTCGCGAAGCGAGAGCAGATGCTGCCACATCTCGTCGGTTACTCTGACTGATTGCATCCATCGCCTCGTTAGCCGGCCGGAAACTGGAAATGCCGCGACGAAAAAGAAGTTCCGTTGCCTATGCTATATAGGTTTAGCGCATCCCAAGAAACTCACCTTGTGGATACTCCCAAGACCCGTCAACCCGGAGGATGCGGGTCCGGGGCGGCCGGATCTGAGTCCGATTACCCCTTCGCCATAAGGCTTAGCCTCATCTCATTGCCTTACTCGCCTCACGGGGCTTACCCAGTTATCAGATGATCAATGCGCGAAAGCGACACTGATCCTCTGAACCTGGGGCATCATCTGATGATTGCGATAGGACGCTTCGCCAAGATTTCCAACCCCTTGATATCGATCGCGATTCTGGCGCTCGCTTTTGCGATGCTTTACGCGGTTGGGATACAGGGCGTGATGAAGGCCGGGCCAATCGGCGACGACTTCATGGTTTTCTATCGTGCGGGAGGCCTGTTCCTTCAAGGCGGCGATCCGTGGCTCGCGCTCATGAATAGCCCGCAGCCTTATTCCTACCCGCCACACTCACTCTCGATTATTGTCGCGTTTGGCCTTCTTCCGCAATCTATCGCCCTTGCCCTTCATATTGCGATCTGCTTGGGCGCCATTGCGGCCATGTGCTACTGCGCCAACCAATGGTTTCTGAACATAAAGAGCTTCAGAAGCATGACCATTGCACAAGCCTTGGCGCTGGCTCTGATCATCGGCAACCCCTACACTGCAACCAGCTTGTACCAGGGACAGATGACATTGCCGGTCATGGCTGCACTGTTGTTATCCTGGCATTTCCGGCAAAAGGACCGATGGGTGACGGCGGGCGTTTTTCTTGCTTTTGCCACCCTGAAACCACAGCTTTCCGTTCTCTACGTCATCTGGCTGCTCATGTCGGCGAATATCGGAATGGTTCTGGTAGGCGGCTCGCTCGCCGGCCTCATGACCCTCCCCGGCGCACTGCTCCTTGGCCCGTTGAAACCATTCGAAAGCTGGCTGACCTCACTTGGCGGCTATTCGCACGTTTCCATCAATGCACCGGGCTCGCCCTTCGTCGTCGGCATGGAAAGCCTTCTCGTCGCGCACGGGCTCGAGCCGGACCGCCTGTGGCTGATCCTGCTGTGCCTCGCGGGGACGGCGCTTCTATTCAGGTACCGGCGCCATCTCGACCAGACGGTCATCTTGCACGCACTGCTCGTGCTTTCATTCACGTTTCTCTATGCGCACGACTACGACTATGTCGCGGTCATCCTGCTCTGGAGCTACGGGATGATGATGGTCCTCCATAGCGCCAGCTTTGCAAAATTGAGCCTTTACGCCATTTTGGCGCTCGGCTTCTTCATACCGCAGAGATTGCTTCGCGATATCGACATTCCGCTCATCGTCCATTCACGCACATTGATCCTCGCAGCGCTTTGCCTGGCGGTAATCGTCTGGAGCAACGAGATCAGTCGCACTGCAGCTCCCAACAAGCGTTATTCCTCCGTCGCAGCCTGATCTGTCGCAGTCGTTGGCAACGATCTCGAATCAATTCTCCAAGAGCCGTTGTACGGCCTCCCATTTCGGATGGCTCGCACCCTCGATCTCCAGCAGCCCCCAGCTTCCCCATTTGCTGGGTTCGCCCATAGAGGCAAAAACCGCGTACAGATCGCCGCCGGCCGCCCACCAGTTCTGGATATGCCGAATGTAGAGCTCCCCCATACGGGGATCCCTGTTGGCGGCGATAAACAGATCCGTCAGCTTTTCGTTGTTTTCGGCGCCGCCGAAACCGACGAGGTGCTGGCCCCCTTCATAGGCATAAAGTTTCACGCCATGCTCTCGCGCGATTTCCGCCTGAGTTTCGATGGATCTCTTGTTTTCCGTCTCGATTTCCTTTGCCAACTCGAAGAAGATCCGGCTGAGCGGCCAGGTGGAGACTTCGTCCGCCTGCTCCGGCGCTCCAAGTCCGCCGCCGAAATAGGGGGCGATGGCCAGCACATCCGCGTGTTTCTCCACCCCTTTCCAGGACATTATGGTCGTGCTCGTCCAATCGTTCGCCGCCTGGGCGCAATAAACGCCGATGATCCGATGCCTGTCGGCACCGAACACATCTTCCCATCTCGAGATGATCTGCGTCGCGCGATGGGCATAATATCGAAGCTGTGCTTGGTAGCCGTCGTTCGAAAAGCCGAGCGCCAGCCCTTGTTTTCCCGCATAGTCCGCCTGATCGAACATCGTATTCCAGACCTCATTGGAATATTCGACATGCACGTTCAAACTAGGATCGAGATCCTTGCGGACCTGCTCGGCGAAGCGCTGAACATAATCGTCATCGGCAAGATGCGGCATGTTGAACCAGGGATCGATTTTCACCTCATTACAGAGTTCGATCATGTATTCGAGCGGAACCCCGAGATCAGAGCGACCGAATTGTCCGGGTCGCGGCCTGTCGTTCCAGCTCCGCACCTTGGAATTGTTGGTGCCCATCCAGTCCATGAAGCGCAGGGCGGACATGCCCTTGAGCCTCTGCAGAAACGGCTCTCTGAACCTGCTTTTCGGTATCGGGCCGCGCTCGTAGACCCTAATGTTGCGAATCGGATCCGCAGGGTCGGTTTCCAATATACGGCCGGTAAAGGCGTCCGGCTTCCTCAGATTCCTGACATCGTCGCGTCCGGGAAACCGGGCCTCGAGTTCGCCGCCACCGACATAGGTCATTCGGCCCTTCCCGTCATAGTGGACCGAAAGCTCGACAGGCAGGTGCTTGCGATGCTCGGTGAATATCAGGAAACTATCCATCACCGACCCCTCTGGCACTACGGTCGGGTATCCGTCTTCCGTCATCGGAGGCAGCGGCGTGTCCCAGGTGAAGGGCGCGTCCTTGATCTGGACCCGCCAGCGCGCCGCATTGTGGGCAAGATTGGAAAAGGGCTGTTCCGCGGCCCAATAGGACATGCCGCTTATATTCAGGGCCAAGCGGCCGGGTGATGGAGCGGCCGCAAGTGCCGGACCGCTGCTCGAACTGCCGAGAAAGGGCGTGATGGCGGCACTCGACAACAGTTGCAGCAGCGTGCGACGGTTCACCTGGCTCTCCTTGAAAGCGGACCTGCTGCTGTCTCGGCTTGAAACTTGCGGCCATCGCATCGAAAGCCATACGCGCATCGCCGGCAAGCAGCCCAAAAGGCGGCGCCGGACCCTTCAATCGGATACGCGTCTATATCTTTTGCATAGGCCGAGGCGAGTGGTATCGAGAGTTCGACCCGACCATCGAACGACTGCAAGCTGCAGCTTATTCATTGGCGGGCGAAGTAGAAAATGGCGGAGAGGGTGGGATTCGAACCCACGATACGGTTGCCCGTATGCCGCATTTCGAGTGCGGTGCTTTCGACCACTCAGCCACCTCTCCGCTTGAGCATGATGACGCGTTGGTCAGCGCGGGCTGTCTCATAGCGATGAAACTTCGGACTGGCAAGGGGCCAATATCAAGAGAAGCCAAGCTTTTATCTTGACAGTTTTTTGTCTCTCGCGTATGCCCGCACCCGATCAGGCGTGGAAAAGATTCCATGCCTCTTTGTTTGTGAGGAAGCCGTCCGGCATCCGACCAGACCTCACCGGCAGACGGATCGAAAGATTTCTCTTTGGAACCTCTGCTAGAACCGACTGACAAAAAGACGGCCATCCTTAATCGGGATAGAGCCGGACCGAACATGAAAGGATAAAAAATGTTCGCAGTCATCAAGACCGGCGGTAAGCAGTACCGCGTAGCAGCCAATGACGTGCTTACCATCGAAAAGCTGGAAGCCGAAGCTGGCGCAGTTGTAGAATTCAACGAAGTCCTGATCATCGGCGAAGGCGCCGATGCCAAGATCGGCGCCCCGTTCGTCAAGGGTGCGACGGTCAAGGCCGAAGTGGTCGAGCAGAACCGTGGCAAGAAGGTCCTTTCCTTCAAGAAGCGTCGCCGCCAGAATTCCAAGCGGATTCGGGGCCATCGCCAGCATCACACGGTCGTCCGCATCACGGACATCCTCGGTTAATCAGGTTTCGAAGGGTAAAGGAGAACTCCAATGGCACATAAAAAAGCTGGCGGTTCGTCGCGCAACGGTCGCGATTCTCAGTCCAAGCGCCTTGGCGTGAAGAAGTTCGGCGGCGAAGCCGTCATTCCGGGCAACATTATCGTACGCCAGCGCGGCACGCAGTGGCATCCGGGTCAGAACGTCGGCCTCGGCAAGGACCACACCATTTTTGCACTTACGGCAGGCAACGTGAATTACCGTACGAAGGCCAATGGCCGAGTATACGTGTCTGTAATGCCGAAAGCCGAAGCAGCAGAATAAAGCCGGTAAGCGTTTCAAGCAGCCGGTGTCACATCGACCCGGCTGAACGTCCAAGGTTCAGTAAGAAAAAGGGAAGATGGGACACCACCATCTTCCCTTTTCTTTTACCCCCAGCAGGAGGACTGAACATGCAAGGCGAACTATTGAGGGCGAGCCAATCCCGGCCGCCAGAGGAACGGTTAAGACCTGATCGGTCGAGAAGCGATTGCCCCGTCTTACTGTCGCAGAGACTGGTTCTGCGCGCACCCCACGAAGAAGACATCGACGCACTTGCCCATCTCGCCAACAATGCGAATATCGCGACCATGGTGTCGCGTATGCCGCATCCCTATACGGCAAAAGACGCTGCCGATTTCGTGCGACGCACGAAAGCCGGCGAGATCGGCAAATGCGTCTACGCCATTACGCGAGGTGATAACGGCGCCTTCCTCGGTTGCTGCGCATTGGAACCCCACCAGGACGAACGGACGCTGGAGATCGGCTATTGGCTGGGTGAGCCTCATTGGAACAGAGGTTATGCCACGGAAGCCGCACATATCCTGATCGACATGGCCTTTCGCACCCGCAACCACATCGACTACATCGATGCCCGTTGCCGGGTCACCAACATTGCCTCCAAGCGGGTGATCCAGAAATGTGGATTCCAGTTTCAGGGGACCGGCATGATCGATTGCATGGCCCTTGGCGGCATGGTCGCCGTCGAATGGTTCCGGCTCGACCGCAAAACCTGGATGTCGTTGAGAAGCTGGGGAGAACTGCGATGAACGCCGCCGTTCTTCAAAAGCCCGCTCCGCTGGCGACATTGCCGGGACCTTGCCCGGTTATCACGACGGAGCGGCTGCTGTTGCGGCCGCACCGGATTGCGGACGCAACGGCCATCGCGGAATCGCTTTCCGACTTCAAGGTGAGCCGCATGTTGTCACGCGTACCCCAGCCATATGATCGGCAGGATGCGCTGGACTGGCTCGTGCCGCAGACATCGGGCATTCTGCCTGACTGGACGCTGGCCGTCACGACGGGCGACGATGTCCATATCGGCGTCGTGGCCATCGAACTGCGAACCGGCGGATGGCATCTCGGATACTGGCTGAACCGCTTTTACTGGGACCGCGGCTACATGACCGAAGCTGCCGCGGCCGTGCTGGAGCGGTTTTTCCGGCGGATGCCTGACGCAACGCTCCATTCCGGAGCGTTTGCGGACAACCTCGCATCGCTGCACGTCCAGAAGAAGCTGGGCTTCCGGATCGCCGATGCAGACGAAATCTTCTGCCTGTCGCGCAACCGCATGGTGCCTCACATCGAGACCATCCTGGTGGCGGAGGATTTCCGCCGCCCTGGCCGACCGTGAAGCCCGAAACCAGGAGATCCGGCGGAAAACCGCCGGATCTCAATCGACCTCAATCCAGAGCGGAAAGTGGTCTGATCCGAGCGCGTTGTGATCCACCCAGGCATTTTTCAGCCGCGGCGCCAGTCCAGAATTCACGAAGCAATGATCCAAATGCATCTTGACCGGCCCATCACCAGGCGGCTTTGCCCAGGTGAAACTTTGCGGCGACAGGAGCCCGAGGCGATCCAGTACGTCGACAGGCTCATTGGCGCGCAGGCTTCGGCTGTAATAGCGATCCTGCCGCCCCACCATGGCGATATATTCGGGCGATTCCGGCTCCATGTTGAAGTCGCCCATCAGAATGAAATCCTCCGGCAGGGGCGGGTCCGGAAAACCCTCTTCCGCCGCGCCGGTCAAGCCCCCGCCTTCGGCGACGAAATTGAGGACCCGGTCCTTCAGATAACGGATCTGGCTCAGCCGCTCATCCGGAGAAACGTGATCGAGATGTACGGAATAGACGCGTACCGGACCATCGGGCGCAGCGATGACGGCTTCCAGCGCGCCCCGCTGCAGGTTGAGCTTGTCGATGGTACGGCTGCGCGGCAGGAGCAGATGACGCGTGGCAAGGATCGGCCAGCGCGACAGGATCATGTTGCCGAACTGAAAACGGCGTTCGATGCGGCGACCGTTCTCGACGGAGATGTCCAGCAACACGTCGCAGGGCGCGGCGTAGACGTGGAAGTAGTCGGAGAAAAGCTCGGCAAAGGAGGCGACGAGATCGGCGTGATTGTTCTTTACGAAACCCCGCGTCACCTCCTGAAGCGCAATGATGTCGGCGCCTTCAATGCTCTTTGCGATGCGGCCGAGATCAAACCTGCCATCCATTCCGATCCCGTATTGGATGTTATAGCTCACGAACTTCATGATAATCTTTGACCTCCGCCCCAACCGGCGATATCGAAACCCACCGGATGCCCATCGTGAAACGAGGCTCCGACTAACACAAGATAGACGGCAGTAAGATGAAATTTCTCGACGAGGCAAAAGTCTACATACGCTCCGGCGACGGCGGCGGGGGTGCAGTCTCGTTCCGGCGGGAAAAATTCATCGAGTTCGGCGGACCGGATGGCGGGGACGGCGGACGCGGTGGCGATGTGTGGGTGGAGGCCGTGAACGGCCTCAACACGCTGATCGACTTCCGTTTCCAGCAGCATTTCAAGGCGCAGACCGGTACGCACGGAATGGGGCGCAACCGCACCGGCGCCAATGGCGCGGACGTGACGCTGAAAGTCCCGGTGGGAACTCAGATTTTCGAGGAAGACAACGAAACTCTGATTATCGATCTTACGAAAGAGGGGCAGCGGTTCCGGCTCGCCAAGGGCGGCAATGGCGGTTTCGGCAACACCCATTTCAAAACCTCGACGAACCAAGCGCCGAACTGGGCCAATCCCGGTCTGGAAGGGGTGGAAAAGACCATCTGGCTGCGGCTGAAACTGATCGCCGACGCAGGCCTGGTCGGGCTGCCTAACGCCGGAAAGTCGACATTCCTAGCCTCCGTGAGCCGGGCTCGCCCGAAGATCGCCAACTATCCGTTTACGACGCTGCATCCCAACCTCGGCGTCGCCACCATCGACGGCCGGGAATTCATCCTCGCCGACATTCCAGGCCTGATCGAAGGTGCCCATGAGGGTGTTGGCATCGGCGACCGCTTCCTCGGCCACGTCGAACGCACACGGGTGCTTCTGCATCTGGTCTCCGCCGTCGAAGAAAAGGTCGGTAAATCTTACAAGACGGTGAAACACGAACTCGAAGCCTATGGCGGCGGCCTGATCGACAAGCCAGTCATCGTGGCTCTTTCGCAAATCGACGTGCTCGACGACAAGGAATTGAAGAAGAAGGCGAAGGAGTTGGAAAAGGCGTGCGGCCAGACGCCGTTCCTGATCTCCGCTGTCACGGGCCAAGGTATGACCGAAGTGCTGCGTGCACTGCGGGACGTGATCGTCGAAGCAAGCGAGGGCAACGAAACGGCACTTCCCGACCGATCCGTACCCATCCAGGATTTCGATGAAGAGGGTGGTCAATGACCGCAGCACGCCGGCCTCTCGCAAGCCACCGCCGCATTGTCATCAAGATCGGCTCGGCTCTTCTGGTGGACCGGAAGACCGGCCTCCGGGCGCAGTGGCTCGACGCAATCTGCGCGGATATCGCGGCGCTGAAAGGCAAAGGCATCGACGTTCTGGTGGTCTCCTCCGGCGCGATTGCGATGGGCCGGACGGTGCTCGACCTGCCGGCAGGAGCGCTGAAGCTGGAGGAAAGCCAGGCAGCGGCGGCAGTCGGCCAGATCGCGCTTGCTCGCGCCTGGTCCGAAAGCCTTTCTCGGGATGGCATCGTAGCAGGCCAGATCCTGCTGACCCTGGGCGACACCGAAGAGCGCCGCCGATACTTGAATGCCCGCGCAACAATCAACCAGCTCCTGAAGATCGGTGCGGTGCCGATCATCAACGAAAACGATACGGTCGCCACGACGGAAATCCGCTATGGTGACAACGACCGTCTCGCCGCACGCGTCGCAACCATGACCAGCGCGGATCTTCTCATCCTCCTTTCGGATATCGACGGGCTCTATACGGCGCCGCCGCATCTCGACCCGGAGGCAAGATTCCTGGATATCATTCCGGCAATCACGCCGGAGATCGAAGCGATGGCAGGCGGCGCGGCTTCCGAGCTTTCCCGCGGCGGTATGCGCACAAAGATCGATGCGGGCAAGATCGCGACCGGCGCCGGCTGCGCCATGATCATCGCATCCGGCAAAACAGACCATCCTTTGCGCGCCGTCGAGGAGGGCGCCCGCTCTTCCTGGTTCGCGCCTTCCGGCACACCGGTCACGGCGCGTAAAACGTGGATAGCGGGGCAACTCCAGCCGGCCGGCGAACTTTTCGTCGATGAAGGCGCTGAAAATGCGCTGGGGACGGGAAAGAGTCTGTTGCCTGCCGGGGTGCGCCGCATCGAGGGCAATTTCCACCGCGGCGATACGGTCGCGATCGTCGGAATGGACGGGCGCGAGATCGCGCGTGGACTGGCCAGTTACGATGCCGAGGAGGCGCGCCAGATCATCGGCCGAAAGTCCGGAGAGATCGAAGCAATTCTCGGTTATGCCGGCCGCGCTGCGATGGTTCACCGCGATGACCTCGTCATGACCGCCTCCGCCCGACGGAAAACAAAAAAAGACCTCAAGGAGGACGCCGCCCATGCTTGAGAAGGTCATTGCAGCAGACGGTGTTGCCGCTGTCATGGACGAGATTGGCCGTAACGCCAAGGTCGCCGCACGCGAACTCGCAACGGCTTCGACCGAGACAAAGAACAAAGCTCTGAACGCTATGGCGGATGCGATCGTCGCCGCCAGGGACAAAATTCTCGCGGCCAATGCCGCCGACCTGAAGAATGTCGAAGGCAAAGGCCTTCTGCCATCCTTCATCGACCGGCTAACCTTGACGGACAAGGCCGTTGACGGCATGGCCGATGCGTTGCGGGAAATTGCAGAATTCAAGGATCCGGTCGGCGAAGTCATTGCCGCCTGGGATCGGCCGAATGGCCTCCATATCGAGCGTGTCCGTACTCCGCTCGGAGTCATCGGGGTCATTTATGAAAGCCGGCCCAATGTAACGGCCGATGCCGGCGCACTCTGCCTGAAGGCCGGTAATGCCGTGATCCTTCGGGGTGGATCCGATTCCCGCCACTCATCGCAAGCTATTCATGAATGCCTCGTCGCCGGCCTGAAAACCGCAGGCCTTCCACAGCATGCAATTCAGATCGTGCCCACCCCGGATCGCGCCGCCGTGGGCGCAATGCTTTCCGGCCTCAATGGCGCAATCGACGTCATCGTCCCCCGTGGAGGAAAAAACCTCGTCGCTCGGGTGCAGAACGAGGCGCGCGTGCCGGTCTTTGCTCATCTGGAAGGTCTCTGCCATATCTACGTGGACGCCTCCGCAGATGTGGAAATGGCCAAGGAAATCGTCGTCAATGCCAAGATGCGCCGTACCGGGGTTTGCGGTGCCGCGGAAACCTTGCTGATCGATAGCGCGGCCATCGGCACGCATCTGATGCCAATTCTTCAGGAGCTGACCGCGGCAGGCTGCGAGATTCGCGCTTCCGCAGCAGTGCTGAAGGTTTTCCCGGGTTTGAAGCCCGCGACGGAAGAAGATTGGCGCACGGAATATCTCGACTCGGTAATTTCCGTCGCCATCGTCGATGGAATTGCCGGTGCGATTCGTCACATCAACACCTATTCATCCAGCCACACGGAGGCTGTGATCGCTGAGGATCCGGAAGTGGTCGAACGCTTCTTCAACGAGATTGATTCGGCGATCCTCATCCACAATGCCTCGACGCAGTTTGCCGACGGCGGTGAGTTCGGCATGGGTGGCGAGATCGGCATTTCGACTGGCAAAATGCACGCCCGTGGCCCTGTCGGCGTCGAGCAGCTGACCTCTTTCAAATACCGGGTGCATGGCACCGGCCAGATTCGGCCCTGACGTGACCGAACCGGCTGTCGATTCCCGTTATCTTGCCTTGCCGCATGTGGAGCGTGGCATGGTGGTGGGCTTGTTCGGCGGTTCGTTCAATCCCCCGCATGAGGGCCATCTGCTGGTCGCGGAGATAGCCCTCCGGCGTCTTGGCCTCGATCAGCTCTGGTGGATGATAACTCCTGGCAATCCCTTGAAGAGCCGGGCTCAGCTTGCCTCGCTGCCGGACCGGCTCTCCATGAGTGAAAGACTGATCCATGATCCTCGCATCAAGGTGACTGCGTTCGAAAAAACCCTCGGCGGCGCCTATACGGCAGATACCCTGGCATTCGTGAAGGCGCGGAGGCCGCATGTGCATTTCGTCTGGATCATGGGCGCAGACAGCTTGAAGACCTTCCATCGCTGGCAGAAATGGCAAGAGATTGCCTCTACGTTCCCGATCGCGGTCATCGACCGGCCCGGCGCCACCCTGTCGTTTCTGTCGTCCAAGATGGCTCGTACCTTCCACTATGCCCGTGTCGATGAAGACGATGCCGGCACGCTCTGGAAAAGGAAAGCACCTGCCTGGACCTTCATCCATGGCCCCCGCTCGGCGTTGAGTTCCACTGCGATCCGCGACACCAGCGGCCAGAAAGCGAGCTAGAATAGCCAGGATGCGCGGCCATTGGGCATGGTTCTACATCTTATGATCACCTTTTCAGCATCTCCCTTGAAAGATTAACCATTCGATGCCACTTTTTATATTGCGGCCGAGTGCGACTCGGATTCGCTGAAAGTGCATGTTGCTGTTACCGGAAGAAAGGACAAACCCTGACAACAGTACACGCCAAGGGAAAGACGGCTTCCGTCCTCCCGAAGAGCCTGGAACGTGGCGCCGATGCTGCTGCCCGCGCTCTCGAACTGGTCCTCGCAAGCCTCGAGGACTCCAAAGCTGAAGATATCGTCACCATCAACATTGCTGGAAAATCAGCGCTCGGAGACTACATGGTCGTCGTCTCCGGACGATCGACCCGCCATGTCACGGCGATTTCCGATCACCTGATTTCCGACTTGAAAGACGAGGGCCTGGGAACCGCTCGCGTCGAAGGACTGGAGACCGGCGACTGGGTGCTGATTGACACCGGCGACATCATCATCCATGTGTTCCGCCCGGAAATCCGAGAGTTCTACAACATCGAAAAGATGTGGGCCGCTCCGGATATCGAGGAAGGTGCACTGCTGCACTGACGGCTTCAGTTAGGCTTGAATCCGTCAGGGTCGGGTTGAAATTCAAGGCGGGGCGCATGCTCGTCGCCTGAAAGTGGTTTCGACCGTCAAAACCAACGGATCAGGACATGCGGATAAGCCTTTTTGCCGTGGGACGGTTGAAAGCCGGACCGGAAAAGGACCTTGCGTCCCGGTATCTCGACCGCTTGGCCAAGGCCGGCCCAGCGGTAGGGCTGGAACTGTCTAAACTGGTCGAGGTCCAGGAAAGCCGCGCCGCAAATGCCGAGACCCGCAAGCGCGAGGAAGCGAGCCTGCTGGAAAAGGCCCTTCCCGAGGGCGCGGTGCTCCTTCTTCTGGACGAACGGGGCAAGGCCCTCGACAGCGAGGCTTTTGCCGAACTTGTCGGCCGCTATCGTGATAACGGCAAGCGCGACGTGATGATTGCAATCGGCGGCGCCGACGGGCTTGATGCCGATCTGCGCCAACGCGCAGACATGGTGCTCAACCTCGGATCGATGACCTGGCCGCATCAACTCGTTAGAATCTTGATCGCCGAACAGCTCTATCGAGCCGTGACCATCCTCTCCGGCCATCCTTATCACCGAGTGTGAACGTTTCATTTACCTTCGAACACGATGTTGTTTGTGGTCCTGTCCGGCAAATCAGCTTACGCTTTCCCGATCGGACTATCGCAGCGAAGATGAGGAAGGGAAGCATGATATCGAATCGGCACATGCTGCTTCTTGCGGCCGCCCTCGGTATCACCCTGGCTTTTTCACATCCTCTTTCCGTTCCTGCGCATGCGCAGGATTTTGATGCATCCGCGCCGCCTTCGGAAGCGCAGCCCATTGCCGTCGACCCCACCGCCGATCTCCAGCGCCGCCGAAACGAGACCCGAGGTGAACTTGAGGTTCTGGCCAAGAACATGAAGCTGTCGACCGAACGGGCCGCAGCGATCGAAAAAAATATCGCGGAAACCAGAAAGAACAGCGCCGACATCCGCCAGGCGCTTATAGATTCCGCCGCACGGCGCAAGAGCCTGGAAACCGGGATTCTGAACAGCGAAAAGAAGATTGCGGAGCTCAAAGTCAGGGAAGATCGCATCCGTGCCTCTCTGCGCGGCCGCCGCGCCGTTCTGGCGGAGGTTCTGGCTGCGCTGCAGAGGATGGGGCGCAACCCGCCTCCGGCACTTCTGGTGACACCGGATGACGCGCTGGCGTCGGTACGAAGCGCTATCCTGCTCGGTGCGGTCGTGCCGGGAATGCGCCATGAGGCGGATAAGCTCGTTGCCGACCTTCAATCGCTTGCCTCTTTGCAGGCGGCGACCCTTTCGGAGAAGACCAATGTTTCCGATACGATCGCCGAAAGCCTTGAGGAGGAGCGGCGGATGGACCTTCTGTTGGCGGAAAACGAAAAATTGAACAAGCGCAACGCCGCCGATCTCGATGCGGAGCGCCGTCGCTCGGAGGAACTGGCTGGTCGCGCCAATTCGCTCGAAGGCCTTATTCAATCGCTCGAGGGCGAGATCGCTTCGGTGCGCGATGCGATTGACAGAGCCCGGGCGGAAGAGGAGCGGCAGCGCATGCTGTCGGAGGCCGAGCGCGAAAGGGCAAAACGGCTGGCCGAAAGCGGCGTGCCCGACAAAAACCGCATTGCGCCCGCATACGCGTTTTCGAGCCTCAAACAGAAGCTGGAGCTTCCGGTCGCCGGCGATGTACTGCGCTGGTTCGGCGACGCCGACGGGACGGGACATACGGCAAGAGGCCTGACTATCGCTTCGAATCCCGATGCAGTGGTAACCGCACCGGCCGACGGCCTCGTGGTTTTTGCTGGCGCCTTCCGAAGCTATGGGCAGACGATCATCCTTAATGCCGGAGATGGATACCATCTGGTTCTGACCGGCATGGACGAAGTGAATGCACGGCAGGGCAAATTCGTGTTCGCAGGCGAGCCCATTGCCGTGATGGGTGAAAAAAGAGTGGCAAGCGCAACGGCATTGGCGCTGGAAACAGATCGTCCAACGCTTTACATTGAATTCCGAAAGGACGGCACTCCGGTCGATTCCAGACCGTGGTGGACCGCGAAAGAAACTGGAAGGGCACGAAATGATTCGTAGGGCTTCTCTTGTCATCGTCGGTGCACTCATGGGTGCGACCGCGATGAGCGTGATTTATTCGGCCGGGGTGCCGGCGCAAGCTGCCGGCCCTTCGACCTACCGGGAATTGTCGATTTTTGGCGATGTTTTTGAGCGCGTTCGTGCCCAGTACGTTACGCCGCCGGACGAGGAGAAACTGGTCGAAAACGCCATCAACGGCATGCTGACCTCGCTCGACCCCCATTCGAGCTTCATGAACGCCAGGGACGCCGAGGACATGCGCACGCAGACGCGTGGCGAGTTTGGCGGCCTCGGCATCGAGGTCACCATGGAAAACGAGCTCGTCAAGGTTATCGCTCCGATTGACGATACTCCGGCTTCACGTGCCGGCATTCTGTCAGGCGACTTCATTTCCGAGATCGATGGCCAGCCGGTGCGCGGCCTCAAGCTCGAAGAAGCCGTCGAGAAGATGCGTGGCGCGGTCAATACTCCGATCAAGCTCACTGTCATCCGACAGGGTGCCGATAAACCGCTCGACATCACGGTCGTCCGCGACATCATTGCCGTGCGCGCTGTCAAGTCTCGGGTTGAAGGCGGCGACGTGGGCTATCTCAGGGTCATCTCGTTCACCGAGAAGACCTATGACGACCTCGAGAAGGCGATCAAGAAGATCAAGGCGGATGTGCCGGCCGACAAGCTTAAAGGTTATGTTCTCGATTTGCGCCTCAACCCGGGCGGCCTTCTCGATCAGGCGATCAACGTATCGGATGCCTTCCTGGAGCGTGGGGAGGTGGTGTCGACCCGCGGCCGCAACGCCGACGAGACCCGCCGCTTCAATGCAGGTCCGGGAGACCTGACGGACGGCAAGCCGGTAATCGTTCTCGTTAACGGCGGCTCGGCATCCGCCTCGGAAATCGTCGCCGGCGCCTTGCAGGATCTGAAGCGTGCGACGGTGCTCGGCACCCGCTCCTTCGGCAAGGGTTCGGTGCAGACCATCATACCCCTTGGCGACGCAGGTGCGCTGCGGCTGACCACGGCCCTTTATTACACGCCGTCCGGCAAGTCGATCCAGGGTACCGGCATCGCTCCGGACATCAAGGTCGAGCAGCCGCTGCCGGCGGAGCTCCAGGGCAAGGTGCGCGCGGAAGGCGAGTCGAGCCTGCGTGGACATATCCAGGGGGCTGCCGAAACCGAGGAAGGTTCCGGCTCGGTTGCCTACGTGCCGCCGGAAGCCAAGGATGATATCCAGCTGAACTACGCCATGGACCTGCTTCATGGGACAAAGACGGATGCATCATTCCCGCCGAGCCCGGACAAGGCCGCCGCAAACGTAAAGAAGTGACAATATCGAAACCGGCCGGTGCTGCGTCGAAGAGAGGCAATTCTGGCCGGTCTCGCTTACCCAGAGCTATGATGCGGGACTGAAATTGGGCACCGATCTTCACGCTCCGCTCGGGCAGAACCGGCCGGCCGCAAAGCCGCGGGCGAGGCGGTTTTCCGCAGTCTCCGTATTTGCTTTCCTGGCCGTGTCGTGTGTGCTCGGCCTCTCGATCTATGGTATGCGTGGCGACGCGGCGCTGAAGCAGGTCGCCACGACCACACCCTCAAAGCCGCCGGCAGCCCCGTCACCTTCCGCCGATGCCGAAGGACCTGCCGCTTTGCCGTCCTCCGCCATGCCACGCTCGAATCCGAATTCCGGCGCCAATATTGAGCGGACATTGACCGACGACGGATCGGTCGTCACGAAATACACGCCCCGCCCGCGAGATGGCGGCGGCCCGGTGCTGCTCGATGCGCAGCGCATCGGCCAGGATCCGCGCGTGGCCGCCCAGCCCAATGAGATGCTGCTTGAGGAATCGCCGCACGGCCGTCTGCCTGTCGTTGGTCCGGACGGCTTGCGGCCGATGGACCAATATGCACGGCCCTGGTCGGGCGCACGAGGGACGCGGATCGCAATCGTCGTCGGCGGCCTCGGTCTCAGCCAGACCGGGACGCAGCGGGCGATCCAGCAATTGCCAGCGGGAGTGACCTTTGCTTTCGCCGCCAGCGGCAACAGCTTGCAGCGCTGGATGCAGGAGGCTCGCCGGAGTGGCCACGAAATCCTGATCCAGGTGCCCTTCGAGCCGTTCGACTATCCGACAAACGATCCCGGCCCAGGCACCTTGTTGACCAAAACCTCGGCCAAACAGAATCTTGAGCGATTGCACGAGGCGATGGGCAAGATTACCAATTATACAGGCATCATGAACTATCTTGGAGGCCGTTATCTCGCAGACACCGATGCCTTGGAACCCGTTCTGCGTGACATTTCAAAACGCGGCCTGCTGTTCGTCGATGACGGCACATCCGGTCAGTCGAAGACCGCAGTCATCGCCAAGGCGATCGATTTGCCGCACGCTTTTGGTGATCTCACTCTCGATGGGCAGTTGCAGTCCGATGCGATCCTCAAGAAGCTGGATGAATTGGAGCGGATCGCTGCGCGTAATGGCAAGGCGGTCGGCATTGCGTCAGCTTTCGATGAAAGCATCGACGCCATAAGGAAGTGGAGTGAAGAGGCGTCGCAACGCGGGATTGAGGTCGTCGGCGTCTCGACGCTGGCGAGCGAAAGTGTTGCACCCTGATGGAGTTGAGCCGCAAATGAGCAGCAAGGACAAACGCGCGATCCGCGCCGAGGACCTTCCTTACCGGCCATGCGTCGGAATCATGGTTCTGAACCGCGATGGTTTGGTTTGGGCGGGCCGCCGGATCAGCGAAGGCAATAGCGAGTTCGACGGGTCGCCGCAGCTGTGGCAGATGCCGCAAGGCGGGATCGACAAGGGCGAGAATCCACTCCCCGCTGCCTATCGCGAGCTTTACGAGGAGACAGGGATTCGCTCGGTCACTTTGCTGGCGCAGTCCAGCGACTGGATCAATTATGACCTGCCACCACATCTCATCGGCATCGGGTTGAAAGGCAAATATCGCGGCCAGACGCAGCGCTGGTTCGCCTTTCGCTTCGACGGGGACGAAAGCGAAATTGCCATCAATCCACCGCCGGGGGGCCATGCGCCTGAGTTTGACGCCTGGGAATGGAAGCCGATGGTCGACCTCCCGGAATTGATCGTGCCCTTCAAACGCAATGTCTACGAACAGGTCGTGGCTGAATTTGCTCATCTTGCAAGAACAGCAGCTTGAAGCATTTCGCGCAAAAGCGTGCAGCGGTTCTGCGATAACGGCATGCGATAGAACAAGGATTTAAAGCGCAGCAAGCGAATCCGAAGGATCGCGGCACGCTTTAAGGGACCCGCGGGATCCGAGCGTTTCTATTCTGGAAGAGAACAAGGCCGTCCTATTGATCAAAGAAATGCCCGGCGGAGCGGTGCTCGCCGGGCTTCGATATCCGATGGCGCCGATATTTATTCGGCGGAATCGGCGGAATCCGCGTTGAGAAGACCGTACCGTTCCTCGCCGATCTTTGACAGGAGCTCCAGTTGCGTTTCTAGAAAGTCGATATGACCTTCCTCGTCAGCCAGGAGTTCCTCGAAAAGCTTCATGGAGACGTAGTCGCCTGCCGCGTGACAGATATCGCGGGAAGCTTTGTAGGCCGTGCGGGCATCGTATTCACCGGCAAGGTCGGCTTCGAGCACTTCCTTGACGTTCTGGCCGATGCGCAATGGCGCCACAGTCTGAAGATTGGGGTGTCCTTCGAGAAAAATGATCCGCGCAACCAGCTTGTCCGCATGCTGCATCTCTTCGATGGATTCAGCACGCTCCTTCTTGGCAAGCTTGGTGTAACCCCAGTCCTCTAGAAGGCGGTAATGCAGCCAATATTGATTGACAGCGCCGAGCTCGAGAAACAGTGCCTCGTTAAGCCGCTCGATGACCTTTAAGTCGCCTTTCAATGTCCGCTCTCCTGGTTTCTTCGTGGAATTGTCTCAAGCGGGACATATATACGACGACCTCGGCTTCCGTCGAGTCGCGACGAGCGTGATATTCCTCGGTTGTGCGGATGATAAGATCAACGACGCTGGGGAAGCAGCCACAGCAACGGCCACGTTTGCTCATGGCATGATAGACCTTGGCCGGAACGATAAGCTGCCAACAATCTTCATTGAGCAGCTCAATGATAGTGTCGCGGATTTCCTTGTCGGTGATGTAATTGCAACTGCAAACTAGCATTCTCGCGTCGACCTGCGAAACATGAGCACTAACATCCTCTTTTGCGAAAGCGGTTGGCAGATGTCAAGAAAAATCTAAAGTTCGTCCTTTCTGGAGGAACTGGGGGATTATGTACCAGGTAAGGACGCGCGATCATTGATGTCGATCACATCAATGAAAATTCCGCCCCTTCGGCATTACCCGCCCCGGTTCGGGGACGTAAGACTGAAGAGTGTCCCTCCCCGCTGTTTTGGAAGAACGGTCGTCCATTCCGTTAGAGCGCCGCTTGCCCCGGTGATCACCGCCCGATTGCAGCGCTTCATCGGCGCGTGCGGACACGCCAAAACGTCGCGTCTCCTTCTGGAGAAGGCCGAGCATGGACGTGAGATCCTCGATATGCTCCACCACCGTGTGGATGACGCCGCTCTGGCTTTGCAGTCTCCCTTGAATCTTCACAAGCCGCGCACCCATTACAATTGGCCGATAGCGATCGAACGTCTTGGGCCAGACGATGGCATTGGCAACCCCGGTCTCATCCTCCAGCGTCATGAAGATCACGCCTCCGGCAGATCCCGGCCGCTGCCGCACCAACACAAGTCCGCCGATCGTGACCTTCCGTCCATTCGGGACATTCAACAGATCAACGCTGCGGGTGACCCCCATAGACCTGAACTCCTCCCGCAGGAACGAGACCGGATGGGCCTTGAGCGATAAGGAGAGGTATCGGTAATCCTCGATCACCTCTTCGCCTGGCAGCATGGCGGGAAGCGATACCTTCGTCTCCGGCCGAAGATCTAAGCCGTCCGCTACATCGAACAAGGGCAAATCCTCAGCGGTTTTTTTCCCATCGAGACCTCGAACGGCCCAGAGGGCTTCCCGACGGGAAAGCCCCATGGAGGTGAAAGCATCGGCATCCGCAAGCCGTTCGATATCCGATTTGTCGAGGCCGGAGCGCAGCCACAGATCGTGCACCGATATATATCCCCTACCCCGATTGGCGAGCAGGGTTTTCCTCAAGCCCTTTTCAGCAAGGCCTTTGACCTGTCTGAATCCCAGCCGAACGGCATATTTTGTCCTGATCACCTCCTTCATTGAAGCATGGCGGCCATCGATGGTATTTTTGTCAAAACGGCTTTCCTCCAAGGTGCAGTCCCAATCCGAATGATTGACGTCGACCGGAAGAATTTCGACCCCATGCTCCCGAGCATCCCGGATAAGCTGCGACGGCGCATAAAAACCCATGGGCTGTGAATTCAAAAGCGCTGCGCAAAAGACATCCGGATAATAGGCTTTGATCCAGGAAGACGCATAAACGAGCAAGGCGAAAGACGCCGCATGGCTTTCGGGAAAGCCGTATTCCGCAAAACCCTCGATCTGGCTGAAACAGCTTTCCGCGAATTCCCTAGAATAGCTGTTTTCCAGCATTCCATCGATAAAATCGCGCTTGAATTCCTCCACTCGCCCTGATCGCTTGAATGTCGCCATGGAACGGCGGAGTTTGTCGGCCTTTTCAGGAGAGAAGCCGGCACCCGTGATGGCGATCTGCATCGCCTGTTCCTGAAATAGCGGGACGCCAAGCGTTCTCTCCAATACCTTCTCCAATTCACCACTGGGATATTCGATAGGCTGCTTGTTCCTTACGGCTTCCCGCCGCTTCAGATACGGGTGGACCATGTTTCCTTGAATGGGACCCGGCCGCACGATCGCCACTTCGACGACGAGATCATAGAATATTCTCGGCCGAAGTCGGGGCAGCATGCTCATCTGCGCCCGGCTTTCGATCTGGAAGACTCCGATCGTATCGGCCCGGCAGATCATGTCGTAGACATTGCTATCCCTATCCTTCTGCAAAAGGTCGGCCAGGGTTTCGTTTACATCGTAGCGCAGACGCATGAGCTCGAATGCCTTCTTCAGGCAGGTCAGCATGCCGAGCGCAAGCACGTCGATCTTCAGGAGTTTGAGCGTATCGAGGTCGTCCTTGTCCCATTCGATCATATACCGCCCGGGCATGGCGGTTTTCATGATCGGCACGACCTCGTCGAGCCGGTCGCGCGTGATCAGGAAACCGCCGACATGCTGGGTGAGATGGCGCGGGAAGCCCATGAGTTCTCTTGCATGAGTAATAACCTTCTTGGTCGTCGGGTCCGACACATCGAGACCGGCGACCTTTGCTTCCCGCTCCGAAAGCCCCTCCTCGGACCAGCCCCAGACCGTGCTCGAAAGTGCAGCTTGCACATCCTCCGAAAGCCCGAAGGCCTTGGCCACCTCGCGGCCAGCCATCCGGGTTCGATAGCTGGTGACCGCCGCGGTCAATCCTGCATGGCGATAACCGTAGTGCTCATAAATATATTGGATGACTTCTTCACGGCGCGCATGTTCGAAGTCGACGTCAATGTCCGGCGGCTCGTTACGCTCAGTCGAGATGAACCTCGCGAATAGCAGCGTCGTAAATGTTGGATCGACTTCGGTAATGCCAAGACAAAAACAGACGGTGGAATTGGCGGCCGAACCGCGCCCTTGGCAGAGAATTTTCAAGACATGCCGGGCATGCCAAACAATGTGGCGCACCGTCAGGAAGTAAGGCTCGTATGCCATCTCCTTGATAAGATCGAGCTCGTACCTGATCTGATTGGAAACCTCCTCCCGAATGCCGTCAGGATAGCGGCGTTGGGCTCCTTCCCAGGTAAGCCGTTCCAGGGTTTCAGATACCGTTTCGCCTGAAACGCTCTCATCCGGGTAATTATGACTGAGTTCATCCAGAGAGAACTTCAGCCGACTGAAGAAGCGCTCCGTATTGGCAATTGCATCCGGATAGGTATGGAAAAGTCGCGCCATTTCAGCCGCATGCTTGATATGCCGCTCCCCATTCGGAGCCAGTCGGAAACCCGCCTGCTGAATTGTCACATGCTCCCGGATGGCGGTCATTACATCCGATAGCGACCGGCGATAGGGCAGATTGAAAAGCGGCAAGTTGGTCGCGATCAATGGCACGCGATTGCGGGAGGCGATTTGTGCAAAAGTTGCAAAAATAAATCCGTCCCGCCCGTCATAGGTCGGCGAAAGAGCGAGATAGATGTCCTTGCGGAATCGTTCGCGATAGCTCTTCAGACGATCGCTGAGATCAGCGAGATATCGAGGATCTTCTGCGGAGGAAAAATCCGGAATGATGGCAAGCATCATTTCGTCGCACCATTCCAGAAAGTCCCACTCTTCCAGAATGCAGGAGCCCTTTTCGGTCCGGAGGTTTCCCCGGCTAAGAAGCCGGCAAAGATTGGCCCAGCCCTTCCGGTTGCGGGGATAGGCGAGCACATCCGGTGTATCGTCAGAAAAAACGAGCCGCGCGCCGGGATAAAACGCGCAAGGTTCGATAGCCTCGTTCTCGCCTTCCTTCCTGCCCCGCTCCTGCTGGCGCTTGCAAGTCTCCCGCATTTCTCTGACCTGGTTATGCGCCCGAACCACGCCCGCTACGGAATTCCGATCGGCAATACCGAGACCGGAAAGTCCAAGCAGACTTGCGGCCAGCACCATCTCCTCCGGCCGCGCCGCTCCTTCCAGGAAGGAGAAATTGGTCTTTGCGCCGATCTCGAAGAAAGCCGGGATATCCTTCATGCGAAAATCCCCTGGACACGCCAGACGGGAGCTGCATCTCCCGTTTTGTAGTGACCCTCACGGAAAACCCAGAAGCGGCGGCCCGTTTCGCTTTCAAGGCGAAAATAATCGCGCTCCTCAGCATCCTTTCCGTCGAGCCACCATTCTGGAGAAATCCGTTCCGGGCCCTCGGCGCGCACGACCCGATGAACGATCCGCCGCCAGCGAAAACGCTGCGGAGGGCCGTCGGGAACCGTGGCGGCAAAAGCCTCGATAGGTTCCGGATACCGGAAGAGTCGCAGAGGCCGGTCGGCTTTCGGCATGAAGGCAAAAGCCTCTTCGACATTTTTACCCACGGCCCTCGCCGCCATCGCAGATAGGAAACTCTCTGCCCGCTCCGGCAGATGGCTTTGCCGCAATTCCGCAATCTGCAGACAGTTCGCGCCGAGCCGGGCCGAAACCTTGTCCACGAAATCTGCAAACGAGGCATCACTTTGGCCGTCGCCGGTGAAGTCATCCTGAGAGGGTTTGAAAACCTCGTGCTCGACCACGTTGAGACGGAGAAGCTCGAATCCGAATCCGGCATCAAGATCGTCGTGTACGGTCGCCAAGCGCTCGGAAAACAGCGAGGAAATCCGCTTTGGATCGCGTAGCGGCCGGGAAGCTCTCACCGAAATACGAAAGACGCAGCCGTCCACCCGGAACAGCACCAGCTCGAAGATGCGGCCGCCGACGCCACGGGCTTCCAGCTCCGGTTTCAGCGAAGACGCGACCTGCCCTGTCAATTGCAGGATATGCTCTTCCGCCTGGATCGGATCGGCAAGCTTTCGCTCGACAGACAAGGCGGCAACCGGCCGGCGGGGGGAAATGGCTTCTTCATGCAGCCCCAGTGCCTGATCCAGCCGCTGGAGCAGGCTCGTTCCGAAACGGCGCGCTAACGGCGCGCGCGGCATGGACAGAAGGTCGCCAATCCGCTTCAGTCCCAGCTTGTGGAGCGACGAGATCGCCATCGCGTCGAGACGCAAGGCGTTGACCGGCAGCGGCGCCAACGCTTCTTCAATGCCATCGTGGGAGATTACGCCGCCTAGGCCGAAACGGGAAGCGGCCCAGGAGAGGCCGGGCGACGAGGAGATCGCGCCGTTGACGTCGAAGCCCATCTGGAAAAGCCGACCTAGAATATCCTTGAGAAGCATTTCTTCTCCCCCGAAGAGATGGGCACAGCCGGTGATATCGAGGAAAAGCCCATCCAATCCGTCCAAAGCCACCAGAGGGGTATAGCGATCGCACCAGTCGGCGATGGCTTCGATGAGCGCCCGATCCGCTGCTTCGTCCTCGTCCATGACATGGATTGCCGGAAACATGGCGCGTGCTTCTGTCAGCCCCTGCCCTCGCCTCAGGCCGAAGCGTTCCGAAACCTCGTCAAGCGCCGTGAGCCGCATGGCATTGTCACGCCGCCCGACGCAGAGGATCGGCGGATGCTCAGGACGCCCTTTCGAGCGCCACGATATGCCCCAGAGTCGGCGCGCGATCCTGTCTGTCGGCAGATGCGGGAAGACCAGCGCCAGAATGCGCTGGCGGGGCATGGAAAGAGAAAACCTCTCCTGCCTTGGAATTGAGGGAAAATTGACGGTCATGGGGGTTCCACTCCAAAAGGAAGGAGAGCGGAGCCGGATTACGGCTCTTCTCCAAAATGAGTCGGAAAACGGGATAGCCGATGCTGCCGCCAAGCACGGATCCATCAGGAAGACGCCGGCCGGTGGCCGGCGCCGGTTCGGCAAGGAAGCGGAAGGAAGCGCTGCTCGCCTCTTCTTCGCCTGCATGCCGCAGCAGAAAAAGGGGGCGCCCCGCCGCCTTTGTCCGAAGGTTCAGCCTGCGGCTCTCGGTAAGGCCGAAATTCTTGAGATTGCCGCGGATCTCGAGAATGGTGGCGGAAAGCGCCCTGCTTGCCAGTGCAGTTTCCGCAAGCCATAGCGCCTCATCCAGCTTTCGCGGCACTGCATAAAGAACCTCCTGAGGTTTCAGCCCGAATTGCCCGAGGCCTGGCGCATAAGGAGCACCCGCCTCCTGCCTGGAAACGACATCACCGATCCACAGAACAGGCGCACCATCGGCTTTCCTTCTCTTAAGATGAGATGCGAGTGCGAAGGTGAAACCGCTTGCTGCGCCTGCATCTCCCATCGATCGCGTGCGGATTTCCGTAATTCCATCAAGCGGCAAGCCGCCCTCCAAGGCGACATCCAACGGGTCTATGCCGAAGGGAAGACGAGGCTGTTTTATCCTGGTTTTGCCGCATTCCGGCCTTTCGGCAGCCTGCGCCTGCTCTGCCGCGGCAAGTGCTGGCAGGGATTTTCCCTCCAGTCGGGCGATCTGTGCGCGCAGGGCAAAAAGTCTTTCCTGCGCCGTGGCGTTCTCGGCCATGGCGTCAGCTCCATCCATATATGTTCACTTTATGTTCTTATGGATTCCAGAGGTCGGAAGAAGAGTCAACAGAAGAGACGCGGGAATCTTTTCCTCTTCCGATAGGTCAATGATTCTTCTCTCGAAAAATATTGCCGGAGGCACTATATGGGCCTGATCAGAAGGAGAGCCCATGGCCCGCATTGACCAGACCGACGATTGGCAGGATCGCCATGCGCCGACGATCAGCACATTCGAGTCGCTGGCAATCGATGCTTATGGCCATCTGCCGGAGGAATTCCGGGCGCTCACGACCAATCTCATCATCGAGATCGAAGAATTTCCCGATGACGAGGTTTTCGAGGACATGGCGCTCGAGACTCCCTTCGATCTCCTTGGCCTGTTCGAGGGCCGCGGCATTTCCGAACGCTTCAACATGGAAACTGGCGAACTGCCGAACCGTATCCGGCTCTACCGACGCCCGATCCTCGATTATTGGGCCGAAAACGAGGAAACCCTGGGCGATATCATCACCCATGTGCTGATCCACGAGATTGGTCACCATTTCGGCTTGAGCGACGACGATATGGAGCGCATCGAAGCCAGCGCCGATGCTGCCGCACAGCGCTGATCGGCTTGACGCCTACTGCTCGCCGAGCTTCATGTCCGGATGATAGTCCTTGCCCTCCACGGTCTTCGTGACCGCCTGCCCACACTGCATTTCGCCGGTCGTGGCGTTGAAGGCATAGCTCGGCGAACCATGAAGCTCCCACCCCTTGTTCAGCGCAGCCGTCACCTTATGGCAGAAGGAAGCGTCGTCGGGGCCGGTGAGAAAACGGTAGAGTTTCATGGAGCGTTCTTTCGTTCGGTTAGGAATTTCGCCTTGGCAACAAGTTTCTCGGCCTCCACAAGGTGAAGGCGTTCCACCATCTGGCCGTTGAGATTGATGACATTGAGATGTCGCGCTTCCGGCTTCGCAAAGGCGGCGATGATCGTTTCAGCATCTTTCACCGCTTCCGGATCCGGTCCGAAATGCCGGTTGGCGGGCTCGATCTGGGCGGGATGGATCAGCATTTTCCCGGAAAAGCCCATGACGCGGCCTTGCCTGCATTCTGCCTCGAGAGCCTCCGTGTCCCGGAAATCGTTGAAGACGCTGTCTATGATGTCGATCCCATGGGCTCTGCCGGCCAGCACGATCTGCATCAGCCAGGGCACAAGATAGCCGCGACCCGGCTGCGACAGCACGCCGGTCTCCTTACGCAGGTCGTTGAGACCGACGACGAAACATTGGAGCCGTTCATCGGCAGCTCCGATCGCTGACGCGTTCAAGACGCCTTTCGGCGTTTCGATCATCGCCCATATGGCAAGATCGTCCGGAGCGCCGGCTTCCGAGAGAATATCCGCCACGGACTGTATCTGGGCCACCTGCTCAACCTTGGGAACCAGCACCACGTCCGGAGAGATTTCCACCGCAAGATCCATGTCTGCCTTGCCGAATTGGGTGTCGAGCGCATTGATGCGGACGACCCGTTCCACTCCTTGCAGCGGATTGTCCTTGAACAACCGGCGCAGATTCTCACGCGCCTCGGCTTTCTTCTCCGGCGCGACGGAATCTTCGAGGTCGAAGATCACGGCGTCGCAGTCGAGGGTCCGGATCTTTTCCAGAGCCCTCTGATTGCTGGCCGGCACGCTCAAAACCGAACGGCGAAACCGGAAGGGAGCGAAATTGATGTCGGTCAAGGAAGTCATCACGGCTTTCTGTCAATCTTTTGAAGTCCCGGCAATACCGCAATGCGCAAAACCCCTTGCAAGAAAGGGCGCGAGAGCCCACATTCTTCAACGAGAAAGGTTTGGATCATGCATAATATTCGCGTTTTCTTCGTCATCGTATCGGCGATTGCCTTGTTCGCCATGGCAGCGCTTCTGACGGCGTCACTCACTGTCGCCTTTGCCGGTATTCTTGCAGTTCTTTCCATCGGACGAGCAGTTTCAGCGCGGCTGAAGCCGGTTCCGGTGCGGGCGAAGACGGACAAGCGCGAGATGCATGTCTGGAACGACGGACGCGGAACGATCATAGACCTGTAAACCGGAAACGCCCTTTAAAGGCTAAAAGGCGCTGAAAACCAGCACATCGGCGTACCGGTTCCAGGCAAACAGCCCTTCAAATCCTTGTCGATTTGCTTTATGGCAGCTTCCGCAGATTAGTCCATGTGGAGGCAGATCGTGGAAAAATTCACCAAACTCACCGGCGTCGCAGCGCCGCTTCCGGTCGTGAATATCGATACGGACATGATCATTCCGAAGGACTACCTCAAGACGATCAAGCGCACCGGCCTCGGCAAAGGCCTCTTTGCGGAAGCCCGTTACACCGAAGACGGCGCTGAAAACCCGGGTTTCGTGCTGAATAAGCCCGCATACAGAAATGCCAAGATTCTGGTGGCCGGCGACAATTTCGGCTGCGGCTCTTCCCGTGAGCATGCTCCCTGGGCGCTGCTCGATTTCGGCATTCGCTGCGTCATCTCAACCAGCTTCGCGGACATCTTCTATAATAACTGCTTCAAGAACGGCATTCTGCCGATCGTCGTCAGCCCGGAAGACTTGGAAAAGTTGATGGACGATGCCGAACGCGGCTCGAACGCGGTTCTCACGGTAGACCTAGAAGCTCAGGAAATCACCGGTCCGGACGGCGGCTCGATCCATTTCGACATCGATCCCGGCCGTCGCCACATCATGCTCGAAGGCCTCGACGACATCGCCTCGACCATGAAGAGTGATGCCGCAATCAGGAGCTTCGAGACCAAGAACCGCACCGAGCGCCCCTGGCTCTGATCGGACGCTCTCATGGTCAAGCGGATTTCCTCCGGATCGCCTTTTGAAGCGCGGATCGGTTATTCACGCGCAGTCGTGGACCGGGACATGGTCTACGTCTCCGGCACGACGGGCTACGATTATGCGAAGATGGAAATGCCGGACGATGTCGCCGCCCAGACGCGCAACGCGCTCGGCACCATCGAAAAAGCACTGAAGGAGGCCGGAAGCGGTCTGCAAGATATCGTGCGTGTGCGTTATTACTTGGTCGATATGGTCGACTATGACGCCGTCGTTGATGTGCTCGGTGCAACCTTTTCTGAAGTCCGTCCCGCCGCGACCATGGTCGTCTGCGGCCTCACCACGCCTGAAATGAAAATCGAAATCGAAGTCACCGCCCGCATTGGCGCCGGTAGTTCCTGAACTTTTCCAGCCTCGTCCTCGACAGGCTCGGACGAGGTTTCGCCAGGCGCGAGATCCGCGCGGGAGGACCTGAGCCTGAAAAAACCAAGGACACCACAAGATATGGCAAAGAACCTCTTCCTCCTTCCCGGCGACGGTATCGGCCCTGAGGCCATGGGCGAAGTCCGCAAGATCATCGCTCATATGAACAGCGCCATGCAGGCCGATTTCGTGCTCGACGAAGGCTTGGTCGGGGGCTCAGCCTATGATGCTCACGGTGTCGCTATTTCCGAGGAAGACATGGCCAAGGCCATGAAGGCGGATGCGGTGCTCTTTGGCGCCGTCGGCGGGCCGAAATGGGATCATGTTCCTTACGAGGTCCGCCCGGAAGCCGGCCTGCTGCGTCTGCGCAAGGACTTGGAGCTCTTCGCCAATCTGAGACCTGCCATCTGCTATCCGGCTCTCGCATCCGCTTCGTCTCTGAAGCCGGAACTGGTCGAAGGTCTCGACATTCTGATCGTTCGCGAACTGACTGGCGGCGTCTATTTCGGCGAACCGAAGGAAATCATCGATCTCGGCAATGGACAGAAGCGCGGCATCGACACGCAGGTTTACGATACCTACGAGATTGAGCGGATTGCCGGCGTTGCCTTCGAGCTGGCCCGTACCCGCGGCAATGCCGTCTGCTCCATGGAAAAGCGCAACGTCATGAAGTCCGGCGTGCTCTGGAACCAAGTGGTCACCGAAACCCACAAGCGCTCCTATTCGGACGTAAAACTCGAACACATGCTGGCCGATGCCGGCGGCATGCAGCTGGTGCGCCAACCGAAGCAGTTTGACGTCATCGTTACGGACAATCTGTTCGGCGACATGCTTTCCGACGTCGCGGCAATGCTGACCGGCTCGCTCGGCATGCTGCCGTCCGCTTCGCTCGGCGCGCCCGACGCCAAGACGGGCAAGCGCAAGGCGCTTTATGAACCTGTCCACGGCTCGGCCCCCGACATCGCCGGCCAGGGCATTGCCAACCCGATTGCTATGATCGCCTCCTTTGCCATGTGCCTGCGTTATTCCTTCAACATGATCAAGGAAGCGGAAAATCTGGA
This sequence comes from Neorhizobium sp. S3-V5DH, assembly GCF_004343065.1. Classification (NCBI taxonomy): domain Bacteria; kingdom Pseudomonadati; phylum Pseudomonadota; class Alphaproteobacteria; order Hyphomicrobiales; family Rhizobiaceae; genus Neorhizobium; species Neorhizobium sp. S3-V5DH. The sequence continues at coordinate 104,125 of NZ_SMCL01000008.1, read as the reverse complement.
AAAGGCGATCGCCAACGTGCTGGATCAGGGCATCCGTACCGGCGACATCATGGCCGAGGGCTGCCGCAAAGTGGGCACGTCCGAAATGGGCGACGCGATCCTCAAGGAGTTCGTCAGCCTCTCCGCCTGATGCCCTACCGGTCTTTCCGCAAAGAGCGGAAAGACCCTTTCGCCGTTTTGTTTTCAGCGTCTGGCTACCCATATCGAGAAATCTATGGGAGAGAGCACGGGGATCGCTCCCGCGCCACGGATAAAGGCTGATGAAACGGACAATCGAAAAACTGAAACACCGCCGCTATCGCTACCGTTCAGGGTCTTCCTCGCCCCGGTGGTGGTCCTACGCGCTGGTTACGGTCAACCTGATCCTGATCGCCTTTTTCCTGCTGGACGCTCCTGTCGGTTCCTATGCGGCCCATACCCGCAACCTTCTGAAGCCTTTTGGGGAAACCATTACCGACCTCGGCAAATCCGGCTGGATCCTGTTTGGAAGCGCTGTCATTTTCTTTGAGGCGCTGGCGGTCATCCGGCTTGCACCGACGCTGAAGACACGTTTCCAGGCAATGCTCGTCAGCCATATGGCCATCTACCTCTTTATCTGCGTTGCCGGCTCAGGCCTGGCGGTCAACCTCTTGAAGCGCGTCATTGGGCGCGCACGCCCCGTTCTTTACGAAGAGTGGAGTTCATACGGGTTCAATCCCTTTTCCGGCTCCCGCTTCGAGAGCTTTCCCTCCGGCCATGCGACGACTGTAGGGGCATTTCTGATGGCCATGGCCATCCTTGCCCCACCCTACAGGCTTCTTTTTCTGGTCATGAGCCTTTGGGTCGGTTTCTCGCGCGTCATCGTCGCCGCCCACTATCCAAGCGACGTCATCGCCGGCCTTTCCTTTGGCGCCTGGTTCTCGATTCTCATGGCAATCGTGTTCTCGCGTTATGGTTTGCTGTTCAGGCAGGAGCCGGGCGGGTGGCCGGTTTTACGCCGACCGATACCCTTGATCATGCGCCCTGACCGCTCAAATGCGTCTTTCCCGCCGCGCGGAATGCCGCCAAAGCGTGAGGAAAAGGCTTGAATGAAAGAAGGCCCGGCGCAATTTCCTGCACCGGGCCTTCTCCTTATCGGTTCCTTGCTGTGAAGGACTATTCGGCGTGGATATCCCGGTCCTTGGTTTCCGGCAGGAAGAGCAAGCCGATCACCAGCGTGATGCCCGCAAATACAATCGGATACCAGAGGCCGTAATAGATATCGCCCTTGGCGGCACTCATAGCGAATGCCGTTGCCGGCAGAAGACCGCCGAACCAGCCGTTGCCGATATGATAGGGCAGCGACATGCCGGTATAGCGGATGCGGGTCGGGAAGAGTTCGACCAGCAGTGCCGCGATCGGGCCGTAGACCATGGTAACGTAGATTACCAGCACCGTGAGGATGGCGATGATCGTCACCCAGTTGACCGCCTGCGGATCTGCTACCATCGAGAAGGCGCCGGAGTTCGGGACGGTATAAACTGCCATCTCCGTCACGCCCGTGGCTTCTTGTGCCGTCAGCAGCTTCTGCGAGACGAGATCCGGGCCGGAAACCGAGGCCTTGTTGCCGGCGCGAATGGCGGCAGCATCAAGCTTCAGTTCCGGATTGGCTGCAACGAAGGCATCAAGTTTTGCATCCGGCACCTTGGAGGCAGCGCGTGCCAGCGGATAACCGCTCGTCTGCAGGGCAATGTTCACCTGCTTCTGGAATGCTCCATCCTTGGCCTTTGCATCGGCACCGGCGGCGATGGCGTCATAGCTGGTGATCGTCGAATCGCCGATCTTGACCGTAGCAGGTTGTCCAGCCGGCCCTGCAACGACATCGTAAGGCACCGAATTGCGCGTCAGGTAAGCCGTCGCAATATCGCAAGAGGTGGTGAATTTAGCAGTGCCGGTCGGGTTGAACTGGAATTTGCAGTCGCCCGGAGCTGCCGTCACTGTCGCCCGCACGGTTTCCTGAGCCTGCGCCAGAGCCGGATTGCCGGCCCAGGTCATAGCCTTGAACAGCGGGAAATAGGTCACCATGGCCAGAAGTAGGCCCGCCATGATGATTGGCTTGCGTCCGATCTTATCGGAAAGCCAGCCGAAGAAGACGAAGAAGCCGGTGCCCAGAAGAAGCGACGCGGCAACCATCAGGTTTGCGGACTGCGCATCAACCTTGAGAATATTCTGAAGGAAGAACAGCGCGTAGAACTGGCCGGAATACCAGACGACGGCCTGGCCGACCACGGCGCCGAACAGGGCGAGAAGTGCGATCTTCGCATTCCGCCACTGGCCGAATGCCTCGGTGAGCGGCGCTTTCGATCCCTTGCCCTCTTCCTTCATTTTCTTGAAGGCAGGCGATTCGTTCATCTTCAGGCGGATCCAGACCGAAACGCCGAGCAGGATGACCGAGAGAAGGAACGGAACGCGCCAGCCCCAGGCTGCAAACGCTTCTTTTCCCACGAGCAGCTGGATGCCGAGGATGACGAGCAGCGACAGGAACAGGCCAAGCGTCGCCGTGGTTTGAATCCAGGACGTGAAGAAGCCGCGTCGGCCATGCGGCGCATGTTCGGCGACATAAGTCGCAGCACCGCCATATTCGCCGCCGAGCGCCAGACCCTGTAGCATGCGCAGGGCAATCAGAAGAATGGGGGCCGCGATCCCGATGGAGGCTGCGCCCGGCAAAATGCCGACCAGGAAGGTCGAAAGACCCATGATCAGAATGGTGACGAGGAAGGTGTATTTGCGTCCGACGAGGTCGCCGAGACGGCCGAACACAAGCGCCCCGAAAGGACGGACCAGGAAGCCCGCTGCAAAGGCCAATAGAGCAAAGATGTTCCGGGTCGTTTCCGGATACTGGCTGAAGAAGGCAGCGCCGATGAAGGTTGCCAATGAGCCGTAAAGATAGAAGTCATACCATTCGAAAACAGTGCCGAGCGACGAGGCGAAGATAACCTTCTTCTCCTCTCGCGTCATACCGCCGGTTCTTACCTCGGCGGTCGTTGCGACATTAGCCATTGTCGTCCTCCCAAAGAATAAACTCGCGTGCCGGCTCCGTGTCCTTTTCCCTCCTGGACATGAATAAGGCGACGCATTGTCGCAGATTGGCAGAATTCTGGCCAAAGGAAGAGAGATGCTTTGGGATTATGACTTTCGTCTAATACCGCGATTTCCTCGAACTGAAATGGTGCGGTGCAGTGTCGTAGCTGCGCCGACAATGCAGGCCTCGCTTGACTCATGGCGAAAATCTTCTAAACACCTTCGCGAACGGAAAGACACATCTATGCGTGCTTGCGAATTCGACATCGCTGCCTTCGCACTGCCGGCTGCTCAGCTCGGGCAGCGCGGATGTTTTTCCGCTTTCTTCAAAACCATGGCCAAAACGACGACGAAAACCGTCTGACGTCTCTGGCCGCCGCTCTCTCCCCGGCAAGGCCGGGGACCAGGAATACGCGGACAAGATCCCGCGGCTTCCCCCTCACCGGATCGAGGAGAGACAGAAAGAGAGCAAGAAAATGGGTTTCAAGATTGCAGTCGCCGGGGCAACCGGCAATGTCGGCAGGGAAATGCTGACTATTCTTTCCGAACGCGGCTTTCCAGCGGATGAGGTTGTGGCGCTCGCTTCCGCTCGTTCCCAGGGCACCGAAGTGTCCTACGGGGACCGGACGCTGAAGGTTTCCAATCTCGAAAACTACGACTTTTCGGACACCGACATCTGCCTGATGTCGGCCGGCGGCGAGATCTCCAAGAAGTGGTCGCCCAAGATCGGCGCCCAGGGCTGCGTCGTCATCGATAACTCGTCTGCCTGGCGCTACGACTCGGAAGTGCCGCTAATCGTGCCGGAAGTGAACCCGGATGCGATCGATGGATTTACCAGGAAAAACATCATCGCCAACCCGAACTGCTCGACCGCTCAACTCGTCGTCGCGCTGAAGCCGCTCCACGACTTCGCCAAGATCAAGCGCGTCGTGGTTTCCACCTACCAGTCCGTTTCCGGTGCAGGCAAGGAAGGCATGGACGAGCTCTTTACCCAGACCCGCGCCGTTTTTGTCGCCGACCCGGTCGAGACGAAGAAGTTCACCAAGCGCATCGCCTTCAACGTCATCCCGCATATCGATGTCTTCATGGAAGACGGGTATACGAAGGAGGAATGGAAGGTGCTGGCCGAAACCAAGAAGATGCTTGACCCGAAGATCAAGGTAACCTGCACGGCCGTGCGCGTCCCCGTCTTCATCGGTCATTCGGAATCGGTCAACATCGAGTTCGAAAACGAGATCACCGCCGACCAGGCCCGCGATATCCTGCGCGAAGCTCCGGGCTGCCTGGTGATCGACAAGCACGAAAACGGCGGCTACATCACGCCTTACGAGTGCGCCGGTGAAGATGCCACCTACATCTCCCGCATTCGCGAAGATGCAACGGTTGAAAACGGTCTCAATATGTGGGTCGTTTCCGACAACCTGCGCAAGGGTGCCGCGCTGAACGCCGTGCAGATTGCCGAGCTTCTCGTCAATCGGGGGCTGATCAAGCCGCGCAAGGCAGCCGCCTGAAAGCGATTAATTTATTAAACATGTTAGGATAGAAACCCTGCCAGAAATGGCGGGGTTTTCTCTCCGAATCATCGCGCATCACGAACTGTTCATGAACGGGTGAGTTGCGAAAGTTTGCAACCACCGCCATAAGGCCGAAAAACACATCCTCCGGACGCTGCGGCCAGGCGATCCGGCTGACCACGGGTTAACTGCATGAAGAAGATTTTGCTGGCAGGATTGATTGCAACCGGTTTGACCACCACTCCGGCTTTTGCAGCGCTTCAATGCGGTAACGACTCATCCGGCTTTGCCCGGTGGGTCGACGAGTTCAAGCGCGTGGCTCCGGCGAATGGCATCAGCCCGTCGGTAGTGGAAAAAGCCTTCGCCGGCGTCTCTTATAACCGCGAAACGATCCGAGCCGATCGGGGTCAGAAAAGCTTCAAGCTCTCCTTTGACGAATTCATGCGCAAACGTGGCGGGGCCGCCATCATCTCCCGCGGCAAAAGCATGAAGTCCGGCAATGCATCCCTCTTCGCCTCGATCGAACGCCGTTACGGCGTGCCGGCCGGACCGCTCCTTGCCATCTGGGGCATGGAGACCGGCTTCGGCGGCTTCATGGGCAATCAACATACGCTGTCTGCCGTCGCAACGCTGGCTTATGACTGCCGCCGTTCGGCCTACTTCACGGAACAGCTCTACGCCGCTCTCCAGCTCGTCGCTCGCGGAGACCTGAGCACCTCGGCCAAGGGTGCGGCTCACGGCGAGATCGGCCAAACCCAGTTCCTGCCGCTAAACGTCGTACGCTACGGCGCCGATGGGGACGGGGATGGCCATATCGATATGGTTCGCTCGCGCGCCGACGCGCTTGCCTCGACCGCCAATTTCCTGCGTGGACATGGCTGGCGAGCCGGTGCCGGCTACCAGCCCGGGGAACCGAATTTCGGTGCCATCCAGGGCTGGAATGCCGCAAGCGTCTATCAGCGGGCGATCGCCTATATCGGCGCCGAGATCGACGGTCGGTAACTCGGAAAAATCAGGTCAGGCCGACGCCTGTTCGGCCTGAAGGCGCGGATCGTCCAGCTCCGGACGAATGAAGTCGCCCTTCTCGTTCATCACCCACAATTCGCCGGTCGAGATGTCGAACCAGGCACCATGGATGCTGAGTTCGCCTTTCTCGCAGCGTTTGCGCACGAACGGAAATGTTTCGAGATTGGCGATCGAGTTGCGGATCGACACGCGTTCAAGTGCCGTCTGCCGCTCGGCCTGGGTCATAAAATCATTGCTTTGGATCAGTTCGGCCGCCGGCCGGACCAGCGCCATCCACCGACCGATGAAGTCGCCGGGCGAAAGCGGCTCCATCGCCGGATCGAGCGCTGCCCGGATTCCGCCACAGCGGCCATGGCCCATTACTACGATATTCTCGATCTCCAGCACCTGTACCGCGTATTCCACCGCCGCCGAAGTGGCGTGAAACTGACTGTCCGGCTCATAGGGCGGTACCATGTTGGCGACGTTGCGGACCACGAAAAGTTCGCCCGGGCCGCAATCGAAAATAGTTTCCGGCGCAGCGCGGGAATCGCAACAGGCAATGAGAAGCGCGTGGGGTTTCTGTCCGGTTTCGGCCAGCACCCGGTAGCGTTCGCGTTCGTCGGCGTAACGCCCGCTCATGAAATTGCGGTAGCCCGCTAGAAGTCTGTCTGGAAAATCCGTCATGGGGAAAACGATTATAGCGGCAGGCGCCTAATTTCAACGGTCATTTGTGCAGTTGCTAAGATGAGAACCGAATCACCGCTTCGCCCGTTGCAGCGGGTGCACGAGCCTGCGCATCTGTACCATCGCCATCGGCGTGGAGAGGCTGGAAGCGTCGGTCTCCAATGTCAGTTCGTCGCCTCCCCGCTTGGCCGTGCGCGCCAGAATCTCGAAGACGCTTGCCGTCGCAAGCTGCAGCGCCTTTTCCTCTTCCATGCCTGCCAGAATACGCCCCAGGAAAAGTGCGCTGAGGAGATCGCCGAGGCCGTTCGGCGGATTGTCGATCAGCCGATGTTCGGCAAGCAACGCATGTTTTCCGGTGAGATAGAGATTGCCTGTGCCGCCTGCCATCATCGGAACGGCAGAGGTCACCAGAATGCGGGGCGGTCCGAGCGCGATCGCTGCGTCCATGATCTCGTTGTTGGTTTCCAGTGGCGCCCCTGAAAGCCAGGCAAGCTCATAACGATTGGGCGTGGCAATGGTGGCAAGCGGAATGAGTTCGTCGCGGATCGCCTCCGCGGTCGGCTGCGGGATATAGAGCCCGCCGAGGTCGCCCATCACCGGGTCGCAGACATAGAGGAGTTGCGGATTCTTCTCCCTCAAGGCCCGAACCAGCCGAGCCACCGAACGCGGCTGGGCTGCATTTCCAAAATAGCCCGTCAGGACGGCCTTTACCTCACCCAGCCATGGCGCGCGGATGAGATCGTCTATAGCTTTGTCGAAATCCGATTCGTGGAAAGTCAACCTCGTGGAAGGCCCATGACCCGGATGCCAGGGAAGAACGATGGTTGGCATTGCCCACACTGGATATCCAAGCGTTTCCAAGGCGAAAACGGCGGCGCGATTGCCGACGGAGCCGCGGATGACGTGGCTGGAAATGACGATGACGGCATTGCTGTTGTCCTGCATGGATCCGCTTTCCGACTTCAATGGCCTGTTGATGGTTTCTTCGCACCGCTGTGTCAATAATAGTCGAGAAGAATGCGGCAACCTCGCATGCGGACATGGATCGGCCACGTTGCCGCAAGATGACAGAGCATGAAATAATTCGGTTTAATCAAAAAAGGGGAGGGAGAAAATATGGCCGTCAGGCAGAATCCGAAGCGTGAAAAACAGATTGAAAACGCGCGCAAGGTTGCCACCCAGGACAAGGGACCGCTTCTGGACCCCCTCATCCTGTTTGGCCGAGCCAGCAATGACGACCTTGAGAACTATACTCCTGAAATGCTGGCCCTATCCGCAAGGCACGCGGCCGAACGGTTGAATGCTTGGCCACGGGTCAGGGCGGATATCACGGTAACGCCTATAGCCGGGGTGGAGCCCAAAGGCGTGCCGGTTTCCGTCTTGACGATTGTCGATCGGAACATGCCTTTCCTTTTCGATTCAGTCATGGGTGAGGTGACGGCCACCCACCGTGATCTGATGCTGGCCGTTCACCCGATATTGCTTCTTGAGCCAGGCAAGGAGCCGGTGCTTCGCTCTAATGAGAATCCTGGGAATCCAGCTCATCACGTAAGCCTGATACAGATCCATATCGCGCCACTCTCGCAGGAGCAGTCAACGGCGCTGACAGAACGCCTTGGTTACATCCTGGATCAGGTGCACCTGTCCATCTCCGATTGGAGCGCGATGCTGGATGTTCTCAAGGGCGCCGCCGGCCAACTCAACAATTCGACCAGCCGTCGGAAGGCCGATCGCGAAGAGGCGATCGCATTCCTGGAATGGCTGCGCGACGACAATTTCACTTTTCTCGGCATGCGGGAATATGTCTATTCCGGCAAAGGCCCCGAAGCGAAGGTGGAGCGCGGCAAAGGCCGTGGTCTGGGCATATTGTCCGACCCGGACGTCCTGGTGTTGCGCCAGGGCAAGGACGCCGTGACGACCACACCGGAAATCCTTGAATTCCTCGATGGACCGGATTTCCTGATCGTCACGAAAGCAAACGTGAAATCCGTGGTCCATCGTCGGGCTTATATGGACTATGTCGGCGTCAAGCGTTTCGACGAGAATGGCGAGGTCGTCGGAGAACTGCGCATCGTCGGCCTCTTCACGGCCACCGCCTATACCCACTCCGTTCGCGATATCCCGCTCCTGCGCGCCAAGGCCGCCAGAATTGAGGAACACTTCGGCTTCGATCCGGACAGCCATTCAGGCCGCATGCTGGCAAATACGCTGGAATCCTATCCGCGTGACGACCTTTTCCAGATCGACACCGACCTGCTTGCTCGCTTCTGCGAGCAGATCATGGAATTGAGCGAACGGCCTCGTGTACGCGCGCTGCCACGCATCGATCATTTCGATCGGTTCGTTTCGGTGATCATTTACGTTCCGCGGGAGGATTACAATTCTCTGGTGCGTGAAAAGGTGGGCGACTATCTCGCAAATATCTACGACGGGCATATCTCTGCCTACTATCCGGCCTTTCCGGAAGGCGGTTTGGCCCGCGTACACATGATCGTAGGTCGACGCGGCGGCAAGACTCCACGTGTTCCGCAGGCAAAGCTCGAAGAGGCAATCCGACTTATCGCGACCCCTTGGGAGGATCGTTTTGCGGCCTTGGCAAAACAAGGCCCTCGCCTCTCCGTAACGCAGGCCTTCCAGGAAGCCTTTTCCCCCGAGGAAACCTTTGAGGATCTTCCCGATATCGTCGCCTGCGCTGCCGGTGAAACGATCCGCATCGCCTTCTATCGCCGCCCCGCCGATACTGCCGCCACCGTTTCGCTGAAGATTTTCCACAAGGGCCGGCACCTCTCGCTCTCCCGCCGTGTACCGCTTCTTGAAAACCTGGGTTTCCATGTGGTCAGCGAGCAGACTTTCGAACTCAATGTCGGGTTGGGGAGTGATCGCAAATTGGTCGTACTGCACGACATGGAATTGCAGGTTAATAATGCGCGGGAAATCGACCTTTCCCATGAAGGCATGTTACTGGAGGAGGCCTTCCTATCGGCTTTCGATGGCGCAATCGACAATGATGGTCTGAACCGGCTGGTGCTGCTCGCCGGACTTTCCGCACGAGAAGTCACTGTGTTGCGAGCCTATTCCCGATATCTTCGCCAGACCGGGATCGTATACTCGCAAAATTACATCGCCGACACGCTGAACAAATACCCTGCCATCTCGGCCGCCATCTTCCGTCTCTTCCGCGACGGCTTCGATCCGAAGCTTGGAGAAAAGGTGCGGGTGAAGAAGCTGACGGAAGCCCATGCCGAGATCGAAGCCGCTCTCGGTAACGTCCCGAACCTCGACGAGGACCGGACGCTGCGCCGTTTCGTCAACGCCGTCGATGCCACCCTGAGGACGAACTATTTCCAGCGCGACGCCCAAGGATCACCAAAGCGAATGTTGGCCTTCAAGCTCGATCCAAAACTCCTCGACGGGCTGCCTGAGCCAAAACCGTTCCGAGAGATCTTCGTTTACGGCACCGAGGTCGAAGGCGTGCATTTGCGCTTCGGCAGAGTTGCACGCGGCGGCTTGCGCTGGTCGGATCGTGGCGAGGATTACCGAACCGAGGTTTTGGGCCTAGTGAAGGCCCAGCAGGTCAAGAACGCGGTCATCGTACCGGTGGGCGCCAAAGGGGGGTTCTTCCCCAAGATGCTGCCCGTCGGAGGCTCCCGCGACGAGGTCTTTAACGCCGGACGGGAAGCCTACAAGACCTATATCAGAACGTTGCTCTCTATCACCGACAACATCGTCGATGGCGAAATCGTACCGCCGGCGGATACGATGCGCATCGACGGCGACGACCCCTATTTTGTCGTAGCGGCCGACAAAGGCACCGCCACCTTCTCCGACACCGCCAACGGATTGGCCCAGGAAGCCGGCTTCTGGCTGGACGACGCCTTCGCCTCAGGGGGCTCCGCCGGCTACGACCACAAGAAGATGGGCATTACCGCCCGCGGCGCCTGGGAGGCCGTCAAGCGGCATTTCCGCGAGAAGGACATCGACATCCAGACCACGCCCTTCACTGTGGCTGGTGTCGGAGATATGTCCGGCGACGTTTTTGGCAACGGAATGCTGCTGTCCCGCAAGATCAGGCTCATTGCCGCCTTCGATCATCGTGACATCTTCATCGATCCTGATCCGGACACTGAAAAGTCCTTTGTCGAACGCGAGCGCCTCTTCGCCCTGCCGCGGTCGAGCTGGCAGGATTACGACCGGACGACGATGTCCAAAGGCGGTATGATCATTTCGAGAGCCGAGAAGGCCGTTAGGCTGACCCCGGAAGCGGCCGCAGCGATCGGCATCGACAAGACGACGGCAACGCCTTTCGAGATCATGACGGCGATCCTGAAGAGCCCCGTAGACCTGCTCTGGTTCGGTGGCATCGGCACCTATATCAAGGCCGCTTCCGAAGCCGACACCGAAGTGGGCGACCGCGCCAACGATCCGATCCGCATTACTGCGGCGGACGTGCGTGCGAGCGTGATCGGCGAGGGTGCCAATCTTGGCGTCACCCAAAAGGGCCGCATCGCTTATTCGCTCGCCGGCGGGCGCTGCAATTCGGACGCGATTGACAATTCCGCGGGCGTCAATTCCTCGGACGTCGAGGTCAACATCAAGATCGCGCTCAACTCGGCGATGCAGGACGGTCGGTTGACGCGGGAGAAGCGCAACCAGCTTCTCTCCTCGATGACCGACGAGGTGGCCGGGCTCGTTCTGCGCAACAATTATCTTCAGCCGCTGGCAATCTCCCTTACCGAGAGAAAGGGCGTCGCCAACCGGGAAGAACTGTCACGCCTCATGTCCGTGCTTGAGAGCCAGGGCCTCCTGAACCGTAAGGTGGAAACGCTTCCCGATGACAACGAACTGGCCGAACGGTATCTTTCCAACCGCCCCCTGACCCGGCCGGAAATCGGTATTCTGCTCTCCTATTCGAAGATCGTCCTGTTCGACGCACTGATCGACAGCTCCATCCCGGACGATCCCTATTTTTCTGCCGTGCTGAAAGCTTATTTCCCGGCAAAGATGCAGAAGCCCTACGCAGCCGATATCGAAAATCATCGCCTGCATCGGGAGATCGTGGCAACCGCCTTGGCCAATGAGGCCATCAATCGGGGTGGGCCCGGTTTCGTACAGCTGATGAGTGACGTGACGGGCGCTGCGGCATCAAATGTCGTCAAGGCAGCTTTTCTGGCACGCGACAGTTTCGACCTGCCGAAGCTGTGGGCGGAAATCGATGCATTGGACGGCCGGATTTCGGGCCAGGTCCAAAACGATCTCTACGCCCGCACCACGCTGATCTTCGCGGAAGCGACCCGGCTCATTCTTCAGACGCAGGTCGGCGCCGGCGATATGACCGGTGCCATGAGCCGGCTCAGAGCCGCAATTAAGGGCCTGCGTTCCTCCATCACCGCCGGAAGCATTCTGGAAACCGCGGCACAGGCCACGGAGTTCGAGGCACAGGGCGTCCCTTCGGCGGTCGCACGGGAAATCCTGCTGTTGCCAACCCTGGTTCTCCTGCCCGAAATCATGCTGGTTGCCAATCGTACCGGCGAGACCATGGCGCGCGCAACGGAAAGCTACTTCGCTGTCACCGAGACGTTCCGCATCAATCGGCTGATCGGTGCCGGCGAGCGAATTGCCACCTCAGATCACTACGAGAGTCTGGCGCTTTCACGCAGCCTGCAGCAGATCGCCTCAGCCCGACGTGACATCATCATCGCCGCCCTCACGGCTCATCCAAAGGAAAAGAAGCCGCTGCAGGCGTGGGTTGGCAATGACCGGACGCGCGTGAACCGCATCGGAGCAGAACTTATGGCTCTGAGCGAGGGCAGCGATCTCACGCTTCCCAAGATCACCGTTGCCGCCGGGCTTCTCGGAGATCTCGCACGCGGACCGGCAATCTAGCAAAGGGGAGAGGCCGCAGACCGTCCGGCGGTCCCCACCATGATCATGGCATTCCAGGCGGGGCATAACGCAGCTATGTCCCCTGGACGACTTGTTTACCAGAATGACCTTCATCGCTTGAAGAGGTTTGAGCGCTCTGATCCGGGGGGTAAAATGGCTGTTCATGTGATTGAGGAAGCGCCGGCGAAATCCAGCCGGCGCGGTATCTGGGGCTGGATGCTCTTCGACTGGGCAGCTCAGCCCTTTTTTACCGTCGTCACGACCTTCGTGTTCGGCCCCTATTTCGTCGCCCGATTGACCAGTGACCCTGTCTCGGCACAGGCAGCCTGGAGCAATATGGCGACGATCTCCTCGATCACCATTGCCATACTGTCACCGATCCTCGGCTCGATCGCCGATCAATCGGGTCCTCGAAAGCCATGGATCGCGTCTTTCGCCGCGGTCAAAATCACCTGCGTCGCTATGTTGTGGTTCGCAGCGCCCGGCTCCCCGATCATTTGGCCGCTGATTTTCATGATCCTGGCCTCCATCGCAGCCGAGTTTTCCACCGTCTTCAACGATTCCATGATGCCGCGCCTCATCAGCAAGGACGAGGTCGGCAGGGTTTCGAATGTCGCCTGGGGCCTCGGTTATCTCGGCGGCATGATCGTGCTGATCGCAGTGGTGGCGCTCCTCGCAGCAAGCCCGGATACCGGGTTGACCCTGATCGGCATTCCCCCGCTGTTCGGGCTCGACCCTCATCTCGGAGAAGACGCCCGCATTACCGGCCCGATCGCGGCGCTTTGGTATTTCCTCTTCATTCTTCCCATGTTTTTCTTCACGCCCGACACCAGAAAGGCGATGCCCTTTGCAGAGGCTGTACGCTCCGGCTTGCAGGAGCTTGCAGGAACTGTCCGTGAATTGAAGCAGAGGGCGGGCATTTCCAGGTTCTTGATCGCGCGCATGCTCTATCAGGACGGCGTCAACGGCGTGCTGATCCTTGGCGGCACCTTCGCTGCTGGAATGTTCGGTTGGGCCACGATAGAAATCGGCATCTTCGGAATCCTGCTGAACGTGGTTGCCATCTTCGGCTGCATTGCCGCCGGTGCGCTCGACAAGGCGATGGGATCGAAGCGTGTCGTCTCAGCGAGCCTCGTATGCCTGCTGATTGCAACCCTCGGCATTGTCTCGACGGGCCCAGGTTTCGTCTTCTTCGGCATGCTTCCGCTGCCCATGGACGACGGAGGAGGGTTGTTCGGAACAGCTGCTGAAAAAGCCTATCTGCTCTTCGGCCTGTTGATAGGCGTCGCCTTCGGCCCTGTGCAGGCTTCGTCGCGCTCCTATCTTGCCCGCAGCGTCAGTTCTTCCGAAGCAGGTCGGTTTTTCGGGATCTACGCGCTGTCGGGCCGGGCTACCAGTTTCATGGCGACACTCTTCTTTTCGCTGGCCACCTATGCGACCGGATCGGCGCGGCTGGGAATGGCCACGCTGATCCTCTTCCTGCTGGCTGGTTTCCTCTTGCTGCTTACGACGCCATACCCGGCCGGTAACCCCGACGCAGCACCGGAATGATAGTCGGCTGATCAATGCCGGAAATGGCGCATGCCGGTAAAGACCATGGCAACGTTGTGCTCGTCGGCAGCGGCAATCACCTCATCGTCGCGCATCGAGCCGCCCGGCTGGATAACGGCCGTTGCGCCGGCCGCGATCGCCGATAGCAGGCCGTCGGCAAAGGGAAAGAAAGCCTCCGAGGCAACAGCTGAACCCTTGGTCATCGGTTCCGCCCAACCCATGGCCTTTGCCGCTTCCTCCGCCTTGATGGCGGCGATGCGTGCGGAATCTACCCGGCTCATCTGTCCGGCGCCGATGCCGGCGGTCTGGCCGTCCTTGGCATAAACGATTGCATTGGACTTCACGTGCTTGGCCACCTTGTAGGCGAACTTCATGTCTTCGAGCTCGCGCTCGCTCGGCGCCCGCTTCGTCACGACACGCAGATCGATATCCTCGATCATGCCGTTATCCCGGGTCTGGACGAGGAGCCCGCCTGAAACGGTCTTGGCGGTGATCCCCCGCGAGCGCGGGTCCGGCAGGCCGCCGGTCACCAGTAGCCGCAGGTTTTTCTTCGTGGCAATGATTGCCTTGGCTTCGTCCGAAACCTCGGGAGCGATGATCACTTCGGTGAACAGCTTGACGATTTCTTCGGCAGTCTCGCCGTCAAGAAGCTGGTTTAATGCGATGATGCCGCCGAAAGCGGAGGTGGAATCGCAGGCAAGCGCCCGCAGATAGGCGTCCTTCAAGCTCGGGCCCGTCGCCACGCCACAAGGATTGGCATGCTTGATGATGGCACAGGCCGGCGCCTTTGCGGGCGCAAACTCGGCAATTAGCTCGAAAGCCCCATCCGTGTCGTTGATGTTGTTGTAGGAAAGCTGCTTTCCTTGCAGAAGCTTGGCGGTGGCGACGCCGGGGCGGTTTTCGCCGGTAACGTAGAAGCCCGCGCTCTGGTGCGGGTTTTCGCCGTATCGCATCTCTTCTTTCAACACACCGCCAATCGTCCGGTAGCGTGGAATTTCGATGTCCAGCGCTTCGGCGAACCAGTTGGAGATCGCCGTGTCATAGGCCGCTGTGCGCGCATAGGCTTTGGCGGCAAGCTTCTGACGGAAGGCATAGACCGTTTGCCCATCGTTGGTCCGCAGCGCTTCGATGAGTGCAGGATAGTCGGAGGGATCGACGACGGTCGCGACATAGGCATGGTTCTTGGCTGAGGCGCGGATCATCGCGGGCCCGCCGATGTCGATATTCTCAACCGTGGTCGGATAATCGCCGCCGGCGGCGCGCACCTCTTCGAAGGGATAAAGATTGATGACGGCGAGATCGATGGCTTCGATCCCGTGCTCCTTCATCGCGGCCGCATGCTCCTGGTCGTCCCGGATGGCGAGAAGTCCGCCATGCACGGTCGGATGCAGCGTCTTTACGCGACCGTCCATGATTTCCGGAAAACCCGTCACTTCCGATACGTCGGTCACGGGAAGACCCGTCGCCGCGATCGCCTTGTGTGTTCCGCCTGTCGACAACAGCCTCACGCCCTGAGAGACCAAGGCCTCAGCGAGCTCTATGATGCCGGTCTTGTCGGAGACCGAAAGCAGCGCGGTGCGAATTTTGATACGATCGGGAGCAGGGATTTTTTTGGAAACGACGGCCATCGGTCTCTCCTGGGAACGCGCCATAGATCGGCACTGCGAAGGATTGCCGCCGTTAGCATAGCTTCTGCCCTCAGGGGAAGCCTATTCGCCGCGCCTCAGCATCCAACGGATTTCCGATATGTGCGGCAGGGAGAACTCGATGACGAGCTGCTGGCTCGGCCTGGCACCGGAAACATCCGCAAAAAAGATATCCTCGTCGATCAAGACCTGCAGGCCGGGAGCTGCGAAAACCCACGTTTCGCCATCCGCCGCGCGCATGACGACGCTTTCTTCATCACGTCGCAGGAGCGTAATCGCCGGGTGGATATGAAACCGTGCCGCTGCGCTGAAGGGATCGTCGTCGGCTGCCTCTCCTTCGGGCAGGAACAAGCGATCATGCCCCTTGATCTTGTTCCCCTTGGCGTTGAGTCCGATCTCGCGCTCGTGCAGATAGCCGAATTCGCGGACATAGCCATCGTGGATAGCCCGCAGCCAGTCGTTGCCATGCGGGTCGTCCCAGCGTTCCACCTCCACCTCCGATACGCCGCCAAGTAAGATCGGCCCCGCCAGCCTGGATCGGGCAACGCGGCCGGAGGATGTTTCATTGAGCGTCACGGTCGAATGGGCGGCGGTCGAGCGGGCGATCTGCCGGTAGGTACGGCTGCCATGTTTCGGCGCGCCGCTGTTGACGATGAAGCGGTGCCGGCCGGAGGACATTTCGAACGAAAGGCAGCCGGCATGAGCTCCGCGTGAAAGCTCCGTCGAAAGCGCATGCCCCGTATCGACGATCAGCGTGGTGCCTTCTGCCGAAAGCCGATGGTAATTCATGTGCGGCAGGGCCTTGAACGGCTTGCCGGCGGTTTCGTCGTACCGCAATACGGACATCAGCTCGCTTGCAGGCGTGGCACTGGCCCCGTTGAACAGAGCAAGATCACCATCCTGGTGACGGAAGAAACGCAGGGCGGGATACATTCGGTCGATTGTCGGGATGAGCTTCTGCGGCAGGTCGTGGCCCAGGTTGATATAGGTCTGTCGAAGCGGCAGAAGGTCGATGAGCAGGTCGAGCACCGTCCGCGGATTGCGCGATACATGGCCTCCGTCCGGCAGGATCTGGCGTTCCAGCTCCCGGTCGAGCCGATTGCCTTCGCGGCGGATATAGGCAGCCCGCGTCGGCATCGAGATCGAGGCCATGGCGAGCGCGATGCGGAGCCTCAGCCGGGTATCGCCTTCGGGCGTACAGCCGGCTATCTTCCGTAGGTAGCGTACCTGATAAGCTAGGCTTTTCATGAAGCGCCGGTAAAAACCCGCCTCGGCACCCTGCAAGACAACCGTGGAGTGGGAGAGCCAGGCGATCACCCGCTCGGCCGCCACATTTGCCTCCCATGCCAACCCCTTCGGCCGCCGACCGTAGAGTGCTATCCAGTCGGCCACCACCTGACGAACATGGGCACAGCTGGCTTCGGTCTTGTTGGTGCGGATATGCCTCAGCCAGGCAAAGGAGTGCAGCCGCTCGGCAAAGGCGCGAGATGGAAGCTCGACGGAAAAGGGCGAGCGCCCGTAAGTTTCCAGAATACGGCCGGCTAACGGAAAGCGGCCTTCAAGGATCTCTTCCGCGACAAAAGGATCGAGCGACCTCAAGTCCGTGGGTGCAACGATCAACCGGTCGGGAACGTGGAGAGAAAAAGAGGTGGCAGCCAGACGCAATCCGGCGGACCGCCGGCAAAAGCGGCGCCAGATTTCCCGCAAGCCGTAGGAGAAGAGCCTCCGGCGATCTGCGAGCCGCATGGTCAATCTAGAACACTCCGCAGGATTCGATCTCCAGCCGGTCGGCCGGAATCACTTTAGCTCATTCGAAACAATGGGCTTGTATGGTGAACAAAGCCTTACTGGCGCTGAAGCACGCTTGCGAAGAATCCGTCCATTCCACCTGCGAATTCGTCGTCGCCTGGTAACATTGCCGGCGTCGTTCGGAATTCGCCAAGCGGAGAGATCGCCTCTTGCAAGCCGGGCCAATCCTGCGCTTCTGCAGGCCGACGCTTCAGATCAGGATGATCTGCCAGCACCCGTTGCACCAGTTCCTCACCTTCGGAAGGATCGAGCGAGCAGTTGGAAAAAACCACGATGCCCCCGGGCTTCACCAGCGTGATTGCATGACGCAGCATCTTTTCCTGCAACGCAGCAAGCTTTGCGATATCCCCCGGTCCTTTGACCCAGAGCACATCGGGGTGCCGACGCGTCGTGCCTGTCGAGGAACAGGGCGCGTCGAGCAGGACGCCGTCCAGCAGTTCTTCGGGCTTGTAGTCGAAAAGATCGCCGGCAATGAACTCTGCCTCAAGGCTCAGTCGCGCAAGATTTTCCTTCAATCGAGCCAATCGGTTGGCAGATTGCTCGACGGCCGTCACCTTAGCGCCGGCCGCGACCAATTGCGCGGTCTTGCCGCCCGGCGCTGCGCAAAGGTCCGCCACCCGCTTGCCCTTCAGATCCCCCAAAAGTTTCGCAGGAATGCTGGCTGCCGCATCCTGCACCCACCACACACCCTCCGCAAATCCTTCAAGCGCCGATACCGCTCCTTCGAACATCGGCATCCGGATACTGCCTGTCGGCAGAAGCTTGCCCCCGAGTTTTTCGGCCCAAACTTCTGGGTTGGACTTCACTGTCAGATCGATCGCCGGCGGCACGAGCTGGGCCTCCGCGATGCGAGCCGCCGCAATCTCGCCGTAAGCAGCGACAAGCCGTTGGCTGAACCAGCCCGGTACGGGCGAGATAGAGGCTGTTCGTACTAGAACCTCGTCCTTCTCGCGCACCAGCCTGCGCAGTACGGCATTGACGAGCTTTGCAAAACGGCGGTTACGTGGGTCTCGATTGGCCTGTTCAACGGCAAGATCCACAACCGCATGGGGCGGCACGTCGAGATGGAGAATTTGCGCCGCAGCGGTAACAAGCACGTGGTGGAGGGCGCGCGCGCCTTCCGGGAGCGGCGTCTCGATCAGCGATGCAATTGCCGCTTCGAGCCGCGGCAGGTGCCGCAGCGCCGTTGTGAGAATCGCGCGGGTCAATGCGCGGTCCGCATCGCTGAGTGCTTTGTAGGCCGGATTGCCATGGACCGGATCGAGCATGCCGTCGAGCGAGATCTTCCGATCCACGACCGCCGCCAGCAGTTTGGCCGCGGTCGCTCGCACTTCGAGCCCCGGTTTCAGCGCTTCGCCCTGTACGGGGCCTTGCGCGGGCAAGTCCGGTTTCCTGCGATACTGCTTGTGCGAAGGCGACTTCTTGTTTTTCTTGGGCTCACTCAAGACCAGGGACCTTTTCGCGGTTCATTGGAACCGCGGCCCCAGCCGGTCGTCGGCACGGAGCGCGCGGTGCGCTGGGGTCTACCAGCCCTGAAGCCGCCCGTCGAGCCGCCGCCGGGGAACTTGCCTGCCATCTGCTCCAGGGCCGCAATCCGGTTTTCGGTGTTTGGATGGGTCGAAAACAGGTTATCCATTCGCTCGCCCGACAGAGGATTGATGATGAACATATGCGCTGTAGCGGGATTGCGTTCGGCGTCATAATTGGGAATGGCATGTGCCGCGCCGGCTATCTTGGCGAGCGCCGAGGCAAGCCACAGCGGGTTACCGCAGATTTCGGCGCCACGTTGGTCGGCGGAATATTCACGGGTGCGGCTGATCGCCATCTGCACCAGCATGGCCGCGAGCGGCGCGACGATCATCGCCACCAGCACGCCGATAAAACCCAGCGGGTTGCTATTGTTCTCGCGGTTGCCGCCGAAGAAGAAGGCGAAATTGCCGAGCATGGAGATAGCACCCGCCAGCGTCGCGGTAATCGTCATCGTCAGCGTGTCGCGGTTCTGGATATGCGCCAGCTCATGGGCCATCACGCCCGCCACCTCCTCATGCGTCAGGCGCTGCAAGAGGCCCGTGGAGGCGGCAACGGCAGCATTCTGCGGGTTGCGCCCCGTGGCAAAGGCGTTCGGCTGGGGATTATCATAGATGTAGACCTTCGGCATGGGCAGGCCTGCATTGGCCGCCAGGTCCCGGATCATATTATAGAATTCCGGAGCCGTGCGTGCGTCCACCTCCTGGGCATGATAGGCGGACAATACCATCTTGTCCGAATTCCAGTAGGAAAAGAGATTCATGCCTGCCGCGATCACCAGGGCAATCATCATCCCGCCCCTGCCGCCGATCAGGAATCCGACGCCCATGAACAGGGCCGTCATGAAGGCCAGAAGCATGGCGGTGCGCATCACGTTCATCGTCATCTCTCCGTTGCCGATGCCGCTCAAGGGTTTTCCTGCGGCGACGAACGCCCTATGATGTGGTCAATTCGACCGCAGTTTTCAATAAACCATCCAGTGATCCGAAAGATGCAGAACGCAGAGAACGACAATCGCGACACCGCCACAAAGGAAGAAGCTCCACCGAGACCTCTGCCCCCAGCGGCCCAGCGCGCGCTGAAGGAAGCTGAGGAACGCCGGCAGGCGGAAGCGAAGACCGAGACGCCGGCAGAATATGGCGGCCGCGGTGGCGCCGATCCCGCCCGTTTCGGCGATTGGGAAATCAAGGGCCGGGCAATCGACTTTTAAGGTAAATATTCCTATTGACTTTGGCGCATGATCGGAATTTATTCCTTTCATGCTCAAGGAACTTCTAATTCTGGCTGGTTTCGTCACAACCCTCTTCACGCAAGCATCGGCGCGCGAGGAGATCTCAGGACCTGTCACCGCGAAAATTCTGCGGGTTATTGATGGCGACACCCTGCTGGTTGAAGCCCAGCCCTGGCCGCAGCAAAAGATGGAAGTCTATGTCCGGATACGCGGCATCGATGCGCCAGAATTGAAATCAAAATGCGATCACCTCCGCCGGGAAGGGCTTGATGCGCAGCAGGCCTTGGAAACCTTGGCCGCAGCCTCTTCCAGAATTCAACTCACGCGTATTTCAGGCGACAAATATTTCGGCCGCATCGTCGCCGACGTCATCTTGTCGGACGGGCGCAATGCCGCAAGCAACCTCCTGCTTGCCGGCCTCGTGCAAGACTATGACGGAGGCAGGAAGCCACACCGGATCTGTAATACCGATTGAAAGACTTTCGTCGTTTGAACTGCCCCCGAAAGTTGGACGACAACTTTCGGGGATCGGTTCTGGGGAGGCGGCCCTTTTGTCAGCCTGCCTTGTTCTGGCGGTTCGTGATAAGGTCATCGACAACGCCGGGATCGGCAAGTGTCGAAGTATCCCCGAGCGCCCCGAAATCATCCTCGGCAATCTTGCGCAGGATGCGGCGCATGATCTTGCCGGAGCGCGTCTTCGGTAGACCTGGCGCGAACTGGATCTTGTCCGGCGCCGCGATCGGGCCGATCTCCTGACGGACGTGCTTGACCAGTTCCTGCCGGAGCGCATCGTTGCCTTCATTGCCCGCCATCAGGGTGACATAGCAATAAATACCCTGCCCCTTGATATTGTGCGGGTAGCCGACAACAGCAGCTTCAGACACCAGATGATGTGAAACGAGGGCTGATTCGACCTCGGCAGTGCCAAGCCGGTGACCGGACACGTTCAAGACATCATCGACGCGACCGGTGATCCAGTAATAGCCGTCTTCGTCGCGGCGGCAGCCGTCACCGGTGAAGTACTTGCCCTTGTAAGTGGAGAAATAGGTCTGGATGAAGCGCTCGTGGTCGCCATAGACCGTGCGCATCATGCCCGGCCAGCTGTCGCTGATGCACAGGTTGCCGTCAGCCGCCCCTTCCAGCACCTTGCCCTCGCTGTCGACCAGTTCGGGTTTCACGCCGAAGAACGGCCTGGTGGCCGAACCCGGCTTCAGATCCGTCGCGCCCGGCAGTGGCGTGATCATATGCCCGCCGGTCTCCGTCTGCCACCAGGTATCGATCACCGGGCAGCGCTTGTCGCCGACGACATTGTAATACCATTCCCAGGCCTCCGGGTTGATCGGCTCGCCGACCGTGCCGAGCAGGCGCAGGCTGTCCCGCGATGACCGCTTCACGAACTCATCTCCGGCTCCCATCAGCGAGCGGATCGCCGTTGGCGCGGTATAGAAGATGTTGACCTTGTGCTTGTCGATGATTTCCCAGAAGCGGCCCTGATCCGGAAAATTCGGCACGCCTTCGAACATCAGCGATGTGGCGCAATTGGCGAGCGGTCCGTAGACGATATAGGAATGCCCCGTCACCCAGCCCACATCGGCAGTACACCAGTAGATGTCGCCGTCGTGATAGTCGAAGACATATTCATGGGTCATCGCCGCATAGACGAGATAGCCGCCGGTGGTGTGCAGCACGCCCTTGGGTTTGCCGGTGGAGCCCGACGTGTAGAGGATGAAGAGCGGGTCTTCCGCCTTCATCTTTACCGGCTCGCAATGCGGCTTCACACTGGCGATTTCCTGGTGATACCAGAGGTCGCGGCCGGGCGCCCAGTTCGTCTTGCCGCCGGTGCGGCGTACGACGAGCACCTTGTCGACCGTCACATATTGCCGGGCAGCGATATGGATGGCGGTATCGGTATTTTCCTTGAGCGGCACCGGCTTGCCGCCGCGCACGCCCTCGTCGCAGGTGATCACGAAAGTAGACTCGCAATCGACGATGCGGCCGGCCAGCGCTTCAGGCGAAAAGCCGCCAAAGACCACCGAATGGACCGCCCCGATGCGGGCGCAGGCGAGCATCGCATAGGCCGCTTCCGGGATCATCGGCATATAGATGGTAACGCGGTCGCCCTTCTTGACGCCGTGCTTTTTCAGGACGTTGGCCAGCCGGCAGACCTGATCGTAAAGCTGATTATAGGTGATCTTCTTGTCGATATAAGGGTTGTCGCCCTCCCAGATGAGCGCAGTGCGCTCCCCATGCGTCTTCAGATGCCGGTCGATGCAGTTGTAGGAGACGTTGGTCAGGCCGTCTTCGAACCACTTGATCGAGACCTTGCCTTTGAAGGAGGTGTTCTTGACCTTTGTGTAAGGCTTGAACCAGTCGATGCGCCTTCCGTGTTTGCCCCAGAACTTGTCCGGGTTCTCGATGCTTTCCTCATACCACTTCTCGTACTTTTCCTTATCGATCAAAGCTCTCGCTTTGGTGGCCTTGAGCACCGGATAAACTTTTTCGGACATGAATACCTCCCCATCGAACGACGCCGCAGCCAATGGTCGACTAGGCAATCTGTTTTGCATTCATAACAGGTGAAGCCGGCCCGGCAATTAGACAAACGGCCATGTCATTTGAAGATTTGCAATTCCGTCGCATTTCAGCTATAGGGCGGTAAATTCCCGGAAATTGTGGTTGATACCCACGGCCCGCGACACCGGCGCGGACGACAGAGGAACTATACCCATGGCCCAACAATTGCTTATGCCGAAGGCGACCGCTGTCTGGCTCGTCGACAACACCGCCCTTTCGTTCGACCAGATTGCCAATTTCTGCAAGCTTCATCCTTTGGAAGTGAAGGCGATTGCCGACGGCGAAGCGGCGCAGGGCATCAAGGGCCTCGATCCGATCGCCACCGGCCAGCTTTCCCGCGACGAGATCGGCCGGGGTGAGGCAGACGTCAACTACAAGCTCAAGCTCCTCGAGCCCAAGGTACGCGTGCCGGAATCGAAGCGCCGCGGCCCGCGTTATACGCCGGTTTCGAAGCGCCAGGACCGCCCAAATGCCATCCTCTGGCTGGTCCGCAATCATCCGGAACTCAAGGACGCCCAGATTTCCCGCCTTGTCGGCACCACGAAATCGACGATCGAGCAGATTCGCGAACGCACTCACTGGAATTCCGCCAACCTGACGCCCATGGATCCGGTCACGCTTGGCCTTTGCAGCCAGATCGATCTCGACCTGGAAGTCGAACGCGCCTCCAAGGGCCGTCCGCTGCCGACGGCTGCCGAGCTCGGCGCCTCACTGCAGCCGGCTTCCGAGACCGAAAACCTGGGCTTCAGCTATCGCCCGGAACGCGAGGAAGAAAAGGAAATCGATGCGGATGCCGTCTTCGCGAAATTGAGCTCGCTGAAGTCCAATCGCCGCGACGAGGAAGACGAGGACGATCGCTTCTAAGCAGATCCGCCTGCCATTCCATTGAACGCAAAAACCCGCCGATCCGGCGGGTTTTTTTTGGTCCAAAGGACGCGGTCGGCCGCTGTTTCAGGCCGCCTGCAATGCCGCGTCGAGCGGAATTTCCACGTCGATCTCAAGGATCGAAACGTTCTCGTCACGGTCCATCTTTACGTGCACCTTGTCACTGTCGAGCTGTACGTGCTTGGCTATGACGGCCAGGATTTCCTCACGGAGCACGGAAACGAGATCGGAACTGCTGGAAGCGCGCTCATGCGCCAGGAGCACCTGCAGGCGCTCGCGCGCCATTGGCGCAGACCTTTGTTTGCGGAAAAGGCTGAAAATGCTCATGCGGCCTTCCTTCCGAAGATTTTGCCGAAGATACCCCGCTTTTCACCGGGAATCGTGATCGGCAGCACCTCGCCGGCAAGCCGGCGGGCGGCGTCGAAATAGGCCATTGCCGGAGCGCTGCGGGCGTCCGCCAAAGTGACCGGTGCACCGATGTTGGAAGCGCGCAGCACATCCATGCTTTCCGGAATGATGCCGATGAGCGGAATCGAGAGGATCTCCAGAACATCGTCGACCTTCAGCATGTCGCCCCGCTCGGCTCGGTTCGAATCGTAGCGGGTCAGCAGCAAGTGCTTTTCGATGCGTTCGCCCCGTTCGGCCTTGGCGGTCTTGGCGTCGAGAAGCCCGATGATCCGGTCCGAATCGCGCACCGAGGAGACTTCCGGGTTGGTCACGACCACCGCGATATCGGCGTGGCGCATGGCAAGCGTCGCACCGCGCTCGATACCGGCCGGGCTGTCGCATATCACCCAGTCAAAAACTCGCTTCAGCTCCGTGATGACCGTCTCGACCCCTTCAGGAGTAAGAGCGTCCTTGTCGCGTGTTTGCGAAGCAGGCAGCAGGAAGAGTGTTTCCAGCCGCTTGTCGCGAATCAGCGCTTGGCTGAGTTTTGCTTCGCCCTGGATGACGTTGACCAGATCGTAAACGACCCTGCGCTCTGCGCCCATGACCAGATCGAGATTGCGCAAACCAACGTCGAAGTCGACGATCACGACCCTGTCGCCCTTGTGCGCCAAAGCCGCTCCCAACGCGGCGGAGGAGGTCGTCTTGCCGACCCCGCCCTTGCCTGACGTGACTACTATGACTTTCCCCATGTTTCTCTCCTGTTTCCCAGCCGTCTCCGGCTCAGATAAGTGTCTCTGCCATGATTGTATCGCCCTCGAGCCAGAGCTGGACGGGTTTTCCACGCAAGCTCGGAGCCATGTCTTCAGCCATCTTGTAGATGCCGTCGATCGCCAGCAGTTCCGCCTCCATCTTGCGGCAGAAGATGCGCGCCGAGGCGTTGCCGACCGAACCCGCCATCGCCCGGCCGCGCAGCGTCCCGTAGATGTGGACGGACCCGCCGGCGATGACCTCGGCGCCCGAAGCTACCGAACCGATGACGGTCACATCGCCCTCCGGAAAGATCACCGATTGGCCTGAGCGCACCGGTTCCCGGATGATGATGGACTGCAATGGCTGCCGGCTTTCGACGACTGCGGATTTGCTGTCGGCCGGGTTGTTCTGCAGCTCGATGACCGGTTCTTTGGCCACGGCTTCGTCGGAAACAGGCCTCCCGCCCTTCAGAGCGGGCGGCATGCCCTGGCCAAGGATCGAGGGACGCGCGCCTTCGATGCCCATGATGCTGACATTGCGCTGGCTGAACTCGGCGAGCAGCTCCTTCAATTGAGCCCGGTCGATCGGCAGATCCGTAACATCCAGAACGACGGGACGTCCTAGGAAAAAACCGGCCGAACGCGCCGCCAGATCGTCCAACCTTGCGAGCCAGTCGTCGAACGGAAGATCGGGAGAAAGGACGACCGCCAGAAAAGAGCGGCCCTTGATGCGGATCGATCGAGCGTCTGTTAGCACTTTGGTCATCTACGTAAATAAATCGTTGACCGTGTGTACTGCCGGTATGGTTAACAAGTAGTTAACGCCAAGCTCCGTTGGGCCAGTTTATTAAGCGGTTGGGTAATAGAAAACCTCCGGCCGACGCCGGAGGTTTCAAGGGCTCGGCAGGTTTTCCTAAGATTCACGCTGCTGCGCTGCGCGCATATCCATTCGCCTTCAGGATGGATGTGATTTCATCGAGAATGGCGGGATCGTCGATCGTGGCAGGCATTTTCCATGGCATTCCATCGGCAATCTTCTGCATGGTGCCGCGCAGGATCTTGCCTGAACGGGTTTTCGGCAGGCGATCGACGACCATCACCGTCTTGAAAGCCGCAACCGGGCCGATTTCGTTTCGGATGAGCCCCACGACTTCCTTCTTGATCAGGGCATGATCACGCGCGACATTGTGCTTCAGGACAACGAAACCGCAGGGAACTTGGCCTTTCAGCGCATCCGACACGCCGATGACCGCGCATTCGGCGACGTCTGGATGCATGGCGCACACCTCCTCCATCGCTCCCGTGGAAAGCCGGTGCCCCGCGCAGTTGATGACGTCGTCGGTGCGGGCCATGACGAACACATAGCCCTCATCGTCCACAAGCCCTGCATCGGCGGTCTTGTAATAGCCGGGAAATTCGGCAAGGCAGGCGTCACGGAACCGTTCGTCGGCCTGCCAGAAGCTGACGAGACAACCGGGGGGCAGGGGCAATTTCACGACGATATTGCCGAGCGTCCCCGACGGTACCGGGTGACCGGCATCGTCAAGCACATCGATCGCATAACCCGGCATCGGCCGCGTAGGCGAACCGTGCTTGGTCGGCATCAGGCCGAGCCCCATCGTATTCGCCGCCATCGGCCAGCCAGTTTCCGTCTGCCACCAGTGGTCTATGACCGGGATCCGAAGCTTCTGCTCTGCCCACTTCAGGGTTTCCGTATCGGCGCGCTCTCCCGCCAGAAACAATGCCGTCAGACTGGACGTATCGAATCTGGCGATAAAATCACCCTCCGGGTCTTCTCGGCGGATGGCTCTGAAAGCGGTCGGCGCTGTGAACAGAACCTTGACGCGGTGGTCGTTGATCACCCGCCAGAAGGTACCTGCGTCAGGTGTGCCGACCGGCTTTCCCTCAAAGATCACGCTGGTATTGCCGGCCAGAAGTGGCCCGTAGACGATGTAGGAATGGCCGACCACCCAGCCTATGTCGGAGGCTGTCCAGAAGACGTCTCCCGGTTTCAGGCCGTAGATATTCTCCATGCTCCAGCGGAGCGCCACCATGTGTCCGCCGTTGTCGCGGACAACGCCTTTCGGCTGTCCCGTCGTGCCGGACGTGTAAAGGATGTAGAGCGGATCGGTGGCCTTTACCGCGACGCACGGCACCTCGGTACCGCTGACCTTTTCCATTTCGACCGCATCGGCGAAATCGCGATCTCCATGCTCGTAGCGGAGCGGCGCGTGTAGCTGATCGCGCTGAAGGATCAGGCAATAATCCGGCTTGGTCTTGGCCATGTCGATCGCTTGATCGAGAAGCGGCTTATAGGCCACCACGCGCCCGGGCTCCAGACCGCAGCTTGCGCTGATGATCACCTTTGCCTTGGAGTCTTCGAGCCTCGCGGCCAGTTCCTGTGCAGCGAAGCCGCCGAAAACGACGGAATGGACCGCGCCGAGGCGGGCGCAGGCAAGCATGGAGAACACCGCTTCCGGCACCATCGGCATATAGATGATAACGCGGTCACCTTTGGCTACGCCATGTTTTCTGAGGACTGCGGCGATCGCCTGTACCTCGACAAGCACGTCGTCGTAGGTGAAGCTTTTCTGCGTGCCGGTCATCACGCTGTCATAAATGAAGGCCCGTTGTCCGCCCCGTCCGGCCTCGACATGCCGGTCGAGGCAATTGTAGCACGTATTGGTCTCCCCGTCGGGAAACCAGCGGCCATAAACGCCTTGGTCCCTGTCGAAGATCCTGGCCGGTTGCTTGAACCAGTGAATCTCCTTTGCGGCGGCCCTCCAGAATTCTTCCGGATTTTGCTGCCAGCCCTTATAGGCGTCGAAATAGCGGCTTTGCATCTGCACCTCCCGTCACATGAGCACAGCCCGATGGCCGCCACTCTAGGATGGCGACGGATTACGGGAAACCCCGACGAAAGCGTGAGAGACTTGACAAAAGTCTATTATCGGGCACCGAAGATCGCCGAGCCTACCCTTACGCTGGTCGCGCCGAACTCGATCGCTGTCTCGAAGTCCCCCGACATGCCCATGGACAGCTTCTCCACTGCGCAATCTTGGGCGAGCCTGGCAAGCAGCGCAAAATGCGGACCGGGATTTTCCTCCGCCGGCGGAATGCACATCAAGCCTTCGACTGAAAGACCAAGTTCGTCGCGGCAGAAATCCACGAATTCGGCGGTCTTCTTCGGCTCGATTCCCGCCTTTTGCGGCTCCAGCCCGGTATTGACCTGCACGTAGAGCTTCGGCGATCTTCCCTGCCGTTTCATCTCGCCGGCCAGCGCCCGGGCGATCTTTTCCCGGTCGACGGTTTCGATGACGTCGAACAGGGCGACCGCGTCTTCCGCTTTGTTGGATTGCAGCGGCCCGATCAGATGCAGTTCGATGCCAAGCGTCTCCCCCTTCAGCTCCGGCCATTTGCCCTGGCTTTCCTGCACCCGGTTTTCGCCGAACACGCGCTGGCCGGCAGCAATCACCGGCCGGATGTGATCTGCGTCGAAAGTCTTCGATACCGCGACGAGCGCCACCGATCCGCCCGGACGCTTCGCCTGACGCTCCGCCTTGCCTATCCGTTCCTGAACTTCGTGAAGTCTCTGCTCGACGCTCATGATCACCTTTCCATTTCTTGCGATGTCAGCGAGTAGCCCTCATATAAGCCTCTGCCAAGGCCTTTCCGCCTGAAACTTTGCCCCTTCCCGACCCCGTAAAACTTGACGCTTGCGGGGTTTCATGGTGAAGGTCTCGCCCGACTCTTTATCCTGATTTCCCGGAATATCATCGAAATGGCGACTGAACGTTATAATCCGCGCGATGCCGAGCCTCGCTGGCAGCAGAAGTGGAACGAAGCCAAGGTCTTCGAGACCGACAACAGCGATCCGCGCGAGAAATATTACGTCCTGGAGATGTTCCCTTACCCGTCGGGCCGCATTCACATGGGCCATGTGCGGAACTACGCGATGGGAGATGTGGTTGCGCGTTACAAGCGCGCTCGCGGGTTCAACGTCTTGCATCCGATGGGTT
This sequence comes from Neorhizobium sp. S3-V5DH, assembly GCF_004343065.1. Lineage (NCBI taxonomy): Bacteria > Pseudomonadati > Pseudomonadota > Alphaproteobacteria > Hyphomicrobiales > Rhizobiaceae > Neorhizobium > Neorhizobium sp. S3-V5DH. The sequence goes on along the minus strand of NZ_SMCL01000008.1, from coordinate 75,616 downwards.
GGGACGCCTTTGGAATGCCAGCCGAAAACGCCGCTCGGGACAACAAGGTTCATCCGAAGGCCTGGACCTACCAGAACATTGAAGCGATGAAGAAGCAACTGAAGGCCATGGGCCTTTCGCTGGACTGGTCGCGCGAATTCGCCACCTGCGATGTCGATTATTACCATCGCCAGCAGCACCTCTTCCTGGACATGATGGAAAAGGGCTTGGTCTATCGCAAGCAATCGAAGGTTAACTGGGATCCGGTCGATCAGACCGTGCTGGCCAACGAACAGGTTATCGATGGCCGCGGCTGGCGCTCCGGCGCCCTGGTCGAACAGCGAGAGCTGGTGCAGTGGTTCTTCAAGATCACCGAATTCAGCCAGGACCTGCTCGATTCGCTGGATGACCTGGATCAATGGCCGGAAAAAGTCCGGCTGATGCAGAAGAACTGGATCGGCCGGTCCGAAGGTTTGGCCTTGCGTTGGGAGATCGTCCCTGGCACCGCCCCTGCCGGTGAGAACGAAGTGGTGGTCTATACCACCCGCCCGGACACCTTGTTCGGTGCTTCTTTCCTGGCGATCGCAGCCGACCATCCGATCGCAAAGGCCGTTGCCGCACAGGATCCGGCTATCGAAGCTTTTGCAGAAGAGTGCCGACGTCACGGGACCTCGTTGGCTGCGCTGGAGACGGCCGAAAAGAAGGGCATGGATACCGGTATCCGGGTCAGGCATCCGCTCGATCCCTCTTGGGAACTGCCGGTCTATGTCGCCAACTTCGTGCTGATGGACTACGGCACGGGTGCTATCTTCGGATGCCCTTCCGGCGACCAGCGCGACCTGGATTTTGCCCGCAAATACGATCTGCCCGTGGTTCCGGTCGTTATGCCCAAGGGCGGCGATGCCGCGACCTTCGAGATCGGCAATACGGCCTACGTCGATGACGGCGTAATGATCAATTCCCGCTTCCTGGACGGTAAAACGACAGAGGAAGCTTTCGAGATCGTTGCCGATAAGTTGTCCGACACGCTGCTCGGCAATATGCCGCAGGGCGAACGCAAGGTAAATTTCCGCCTGCGTGACTGGGGCATTTCCCGGCAGCGGTACTGGGGCTGCCCTATCCCTGTCATTCATTGCGATGACTGCGGCGTCGTGCCGGTGCCGAAAGCGGATCTGCCGGTGAGATTGCCGGACGATGTGACCTTCGACCAGCCGGGCAATCCGCTGGACCGTCATCCGACCTGGCGACATGTTGCCTGCCCGAACTGCGGCAAGAATGCGCGTCGCGAGACGGATACGATGGATACGTTCGTCGATTCGAGCTGGTATTTCGCCCGTTTCACCGCGCCTTGGGAAAACGAGCCGACAGATCCAGCCGCCGCCAACCGCTGGCTGCCCGTCGATCAATATATCGGCGGTATTGAACATGCGATCCTGCATCTGCTCTATTCGCGCTTCTTCACCCGCGCCATGCGGGAGACGGGCCATGTCGACCTGAAGGAACCCTTCAAAGGCCTGTTCACCCAGGGCATGGTTGTTCATGAGACTTACCGTCGGGGTTCCGGGCAGAATGGCGAATGGGTAGCGCCTGCCGATATCCGCATTGAGGAAGTCGACGGCAAAAGACGCGCTACCCTTCTGGCGACCGGCGAGGAAATCACCATCGGTTCGATAGAGAAGATGTCGAAGTCCAAGAAAAACGTCGTGGATCCGGACGATATTATCGAGTCCTACGGCGCGGACACGGCTCGCTTCTTTGTGCTCTCGGACTCGCCGCCTGAGCGCGACGTCATTTGGTCGGAGGCCGGCGTAGAGGGTGCTCACCGCTTTACACAGCGGCTCTGGCGGTTGATCTCCGAAGCATCCGGAAACCTCTCCACCATCGAGCCGAAGCCGGCTAAGGGGGGCGAGGCGCTTGCGATCTCGCAGCTGGCCCATAAAACATTGAAGGCCGTCCAGGGAGACTACGACAAGCTTTCCTTCAACAAGGCGGTTGCGCGCATTTACGAGCTTGTCAACGCCTTGGCTGCACCGCTCGGCAGGGTCGCGGCGGGCGAAGGCGATTTGGCATTTCGAGCTGCGGTGCGCGACGCCGCGGAGATACTGGTGCAGATCGTGGCTCCAATGACACCGCATCTCGCAGAAGAATGCTGGGCTGCGCTTGGCAACGGCGGATTGCTGACCAAGACCGCCTGGCCGCAGTACGATGAAGCCCTAGTCGTCGAAAATGACATCACTTTGCCCATCCAGATCAATGGCAAGAAACGAGCCGAATTGACAATCGCCCGCGACGCGGATCAAAGTGCCGTCGAAGCTGCGGTTTTGGCGCTGGAAGCGGTGAGGGCGGCTCTTGATGGCCGGGCGCCAAAGAAAATCATCGTCGTCCCACAGAGGATCGTGAACATTGTCGTCTGACCGCTCCTTCCGTCGCATCGGCCTTATCTCCAGCCTTGTCCTGCTTGCCGTCGTGGCAGGCTGCCAGGTCCGTCCCCTCTACTCGGAGTCGGCGGGCACGGGCGAACGGCTTGCTGCGGTCGGTTTCTCCCACCCCCAGAGCCGCATTGACCAAGTCATCCGCAACCACTTGATCTTCCTGACATCTGGCGGTGCCGGTGAGTCTGTGCGCCCGGCCTATGACGTGAAGCTGTCGGCCACCAGCACGGCGTCGAGCATTATCGACGACGAGGACGACGACAACGTCTCCACGACGGGCGTACCTGTGCCCGGCCGTGTGCAGGTCGGGGCGACCTACACGATCACACGCTTGAGCGACGGGCAGGTGCTGAGGTCCAGCAAGCGCGAGGTGGTGTCTCTAATCGATGTTTCGGGGCAGGGCTTTGCCAAGCTTCGGGCCATTCGCGATGCTGAAAACCGCGCGGCACGCGAGCTTGCCGAGTTCATTCGCGCCGAGATCGCGATCGTAATAGCCCGCGAACCTCAGCCGCAGACGGTATGGCAGAAATAAAGTCCCACGAGTTCGACCGTTTTGCAGAAAAGGGTGTCGAACTCTACAAGATATTCGTCATTTACGGGCCTGATCGCGGTCTGGTCTCGGAACGCGCCGCGATAATCGCTGCCCGGACGGGAGTTCCGAAAGATGACCCATTCGCCACGCTGAAGCTGGATGTTTCAGATCTTCAGGGAGATCCAGGCAGGCTTCTGGATGAAGTGAACTCGCTCGGCCTCTTCGGCGGATCGAAACTTGTCTGGCTCCGCGGTGCCGCGAATGAAAAGCCGCTTCTCGATGCGGTTCAGATTCTCGCCGCAGGTTCGCCTCCTGCCAATATATTGATTATCGAGGCAGGGGATCTGAAAAAAGGGAGCGGTCTGCGAAAGACTGCCGAGCCCGCGAAATCCGTTGCCGTAATTCCCTGTTATGCGGATGACATAAGAGCCTTGAACAGCCTCATCGACAGCGAACTCGGAGGCGAAAACCTCAAAATCAGCACCGCGGCGCGGCAGAAGCTCCTGGACCTTCTGGGAGGAGACCGGGTTGCCTCTCGCAATGAGGTTCGAAAACTTGCCCTTTATTGCCGCGGCAAGGGTATGGTGGAGGAGGAACACATCCACGACATCATCGGCGATGCAAGCGGCGTTTCAGCCGACGAAGCAGTGGATGCGATCCTGAGTGGCGATCTGCCCAGCCTCCATCGCGCCATACAGAAAGTCCTCTCTTCCAAGACTCCGATTTTCCTCGTCCTGCAATCCTGCCTCAAGCAGTTCCAGCTGCTGGATCTGATGAAAGCTGAAATGGAAGAGAAAAAACTTCCCGTCGCACAGGTGATGATGACGCTCGGCCGACACATTCACTTCAAGCGCAAGCCGATGATGGAAAAAGCGCTCCGGACATGGAGCGCGCCGGCGTTGTCTCGCGAAACCGAACGTCTGCAATCTGCTATATTGATGTCGCGTCAGAAACAAAACCTTGAGCCGAGTATTGCTTTCCAAACCCTGATGGCGATCACTATTCAGTCAAGCCGTTGATTTTGTTCATTGTCTTCGTTCCAGCAAGCGGCAGATCTCCTCGAGCTGATCGAGGCTCCGATAATTGATCCGCACATGGCCGCCGCCGCTCTTGTGGTTGATCTTGACCTCCAGCCCGAGAGAGTCCGTCAGCGTGCGCTCGAGCGCCAGCGTATCGGAATCCTTTTGTTCCGTCTTCGAAACGGATGCTCCCTCGCTCTGGGCCTTGATGTCGTTCTGCGCAAGTCGTTCTGCATCGCGAACCGACATACCTTTTGACACGATCGTACGAGCAAGTGCCGCAGGATCCGAAGTGGTAATCAACGCTCGCGCATGCCCGGCGGAGAGGCTCCCGGAGGCAAGCATATCCCGAACAGGTTCCGGCAATTTCAACAGGCGCAGACTGTTTGCCACATGGCTTCGGCTCTTGCCGATAATCTCGCCAAGATCGTTTTGGGTATAGCCATGCTCTGCGATCAGCTGTTCGTAGCCCAGCGCTTCTTCCAACGGATTAAGGTCGGAGCGCTGGACGTTCTCGACAATGGCGATTTCCAACGCGGTACGATCGTCCACATCGCGAACGATAACGGGAATTTCAATCAAACCCGCAAGTTGCGCCGCCCGCCAACGCCGCTCCCCGGCGATGATTTCAAAACGATCCGAGCCCTGCGGGCGGACAACCACCGGCTGAACGATCCCGTGTTGTCGGATCGAACTCGCCAAATCCTGCAGCTCGCTTTCGTCGAAACTTCTTCGCGGATTACGCGGATTGCGAGCGACATATTCAATCGGCACCATGCGATCTGGATTGACGCCGCGCGTGCCTCCGTCGACCGGAACCGGTTGGTCCATCTCACCGATCAGAGCTGCGAGACCACGGCCCAGGCGCCGCTTCGAAACATCGTCATTCATTCGCTTCTACTCACTCCAGTCGATGCATTCACGCCGCTTTGCGCCGACGCTCTCTTTGGATCACCTCGGATGCCAGCTGCAGATAGGCCTGGCTGCCAGCACATTTCAGGTCGTAAAGAATAGCCGGTTTTCCATAAGAGGGGGCTTCCGACACTCGAACATTGCGAGGGATAAGGGTATGGTAGACCTTATCTCCCAAATAGGTCCTGACGTCACTGACGACCTGCTGGGCCAGATTGTTACGAGCGTCGAACATTGTTAGCACGATGCCCTGGATATCAAGAGCCGGATTGATGGTGCGGCGAACCTGATCAACGGTTTCCAAAAGTTGACTCAGCCCCTCAAGGGCGAAGAATTCGCATTGGAGCGGTACAAGAACTGAATGAGCAGCAGCCATCGCGTTCATCGTTAATAGATTGAACGATGGAGGGCAATCCAGAAGAATATAAGAATAGAACTGGGCTTCGTCGGTGTTTAGCGCTCGCCGCAACTTGAAGGCACGGTCGGAAGATTGCGAGATCTCCATCTCGAACCCCAACAGGTCCATGGTCGACGGAACAATCCAGAGGTTGGGCACCGCGGTCTCCAAGGCCGTTTCAGCAACCGAGTTATAGCCCATCAGTAAATCATAAGAGGATATCTTCCGTTCGCGGCGTTCGATCCCCAGACCGGTACTGGCGTTCCCCTGCGGATCCAGATCCACGATCAGGACACGCTCGCCGATTGCAGCAAGGGCCGTCGCTAGATTGATCGCCGTCGTCGTTTTTCCGACACCACCCTTCTGGTTGGCGATGGTGATAATCCGGTTTTTTTCGAACATACCGCACCTGAAGTTAGGGTTCTTTGTGCCTGATATTGCTGAGTTCAAGGATGACAGAATCTGACTCGACGGCACTGTTATGTTTTAACAGATCAAATGACCATCGACCACGGGCTTTCTGCACCTCACTCGCGTAATCCCGGCCTTTATGGAAAAATGCCCTGGTATTTTTATTGCCTGCCCATGGTGCGGTATAGGAGAGGAGCTGTTCGAGGTCCGCAAGTGCCCTTGCAGAGATCCGATCACATTCAGTGATTGCTTTCGTTGCTGCTTCGATCCGAATTGGGTGGATCGAGCCGCGGGCTCCTGTTTCGCTCAGGGCCACCCGAAGAAAGGCTGCCTTCTTCTGGTTGCTTTCCACCAGATGAACCCAGCCACCACCTATCTCCGCTAAGAAGATGGCGGTGATAATACCGGGAAACCCTCCACCCGATCCAAGATCAACCCAAGTGTAGGGGCCGGGAGAGAGATGAAAGATTTGCGCGCTGTCGGCGATATGACGGTGCCACAACTCATCCAACGTCGAAGGAGCAACGAGATTGATCGTCTTGGCCCATTTCTGAAAGAGCTTAGAAAAATGCTCCAGCCGTTCTTGCGTTTCACGTGAAACACTCCTGCCGTTTAACAACATCAGGAGACTCGTTTAACGCGATGGGCCGCCAGCTCTTCCTTGCGGAGCAAGGCCAGAAGCAAAGCAAGCGCCGCTGGGGTCATACCATTGACCTTTGCTGCCTGTGCCAGATTGGCAGGCCTCGAGGCCGCCAACTTTTGCCTGACCTCGTTAGAAAGACCAGAAAGTGAAGCGAAATCAAAGTCTTGAGGTATCGAACGCGCTTCATTTTTCTGTGTTGCGGCAATGTCCGCGACCTGCCTATCCATGTAAACCGCATAGCAAGCTTCAATTTCCAGAGCCTCCCGTGCTTTCGGAGAAACATCTGCCAGCTCAGGCCATACGGCGGAAAGAGAACAAAGAGTTTGGTCGGGATAGGCCAGAATTTCGTAGGCGGTCCGTCTCTGTCCGTCCTGATTCATCTTCAGGCCGTGTCGGGCCGCCTCATTCGGCGTCAGATCGAGCGACTTCAGTATAGTTCGAAGCTGATCAAGCTCCCCGCTATATGCCTCAAACTTTTCTTGCCGTGACGCATGTATGCAACCCAGATCAATGCCTTTCGGAGTCAGTCTGAGATCTGCATTATCCGCACGCAGAGAAAGCCGATATTCGGCACGAGAGGTGAACATTCGATACGGCTCGGTTACGCCGCGTGAAGTCAGATCGTCGATCATGACCCCGATGTAGGAATCGGCGCGGCTGAAGTGGTAAGGATCTTCGCCGCCCGCCTTGAGAGCCGCATTCAGTCCGGCCACCAGGCCCTGTGCGGCCGCCTCTTCGTACCCGGTGGTCCCGTTGATCTGCCCTGCGAGGAATAATCCGGACATCTTCATGACCTCAAGCGAGGGTGTCAGTTCGCGGGGATCGACATGATCGTATTCGATCGCATAGCCCGGCTGGAGAACGGCGACCTTTTCCAACCCCGGGATGGTACGAATAAACGCATCCTGGATGTCGGCGGGAAGCGAGGTGGAAATGCCATTGGGATAAACAGTGAAATCGTCGAGCCCCTCCGGTTCCAGAAAAATCTGGTGACCGTCTCTCTCTCCGAAGCGGACAATCTTATCTTCGATCGACGGACAGTAGCGCGGCCCCACACCCTCGATCTGCCCTGAATACATCGCTGAGCGATGGATGTTGTCCGAGATTATCTTGTGGGTGGCTTCTGTCGTGCGGGTAACACCGCAGGCGATTTGCTGGGTTGTAATCCGGTCGGTCATGAACGAGAACGGGACGGGCTCCTCGTCGGCCTCCTGGCGACCGATACCGCCCCAATCGATTGTTCGTCCGTCGAGGCGGGCAGGGGTGCCCGTCTTCAACCGCCCGAGCCGTAACCCGCATCTCTGAAGAGTTGCCGAAAGACCGAGCGAAGGCTCTTCTCCGGCCCGACCGGCGGGGATCTTTTGATCTCCGATGTGAATCAGACCCCGGAGGAAGGTACCGGTCGTCAGTACAACCGTTCCGCATCCGAATCGGCGTCCATCCTTCATCTCCACCGCGGTTACTCGACCCTCCGCGGTCTGGATGTCGAAGGCGTCACCCTCAATGACGTCAAGGTTGGGATGGTTCAGGATTTCTCTCTGCATCGCAAGGCGGTAAAGCTTGCGATCAGCCTGAGTTCTCGGCCCGCGTACCGCCGGTCCTTTTTTCCGATTGAGCAGACGGAATTGTATGCCTGCCTCGTCAGCAACGCGACCCATCAGACCATCAAGGGCATCAACCTCCCGGACAAGGTGCCCCTTTCCCAACCCGCCGATGGCCGGATTGCAGGACATGACGCCGATCGTCTCTATCTTGTGGGTGATCAGCGCCGTTCTGGCGCCCATCCGCGCGGAAGCACTTGCCGCTTCACAGCCCGCATGTCCCCCGCCGATAACCACCACGTCAAATGTCATGTCCATTTCCATCACTCCACGAACCCGCCACTGGGCGTTTCACGTGAATCACTTGCCGATGCAGAATTGCGAAAAGATGATATCCAAGAGCTGCTCGACATCCACATGGCCGGTTATTCGGCCAAGAGAGGAGGCTGCGGCGCGCAGGCTTTCAGCTCGGACATCAAGCTCACTGCCGTTTAACGCTTCCTCTAGGAAATTGGAAGCCTCTTTAAGATGACGGCTATGCCTCAGGCGGTTCGGGACCAGAGACCCGGACCATAATTGTTGCAGGGTAGCAAGCAAATGCGCCCGTAGCGCCTCAAGTCCTTCCCCGGTGCGACTGGAAATACAGAGGACATAGGCGGACGAGGCGCCATGGCTGTCGACCTTGGTGCCGATCCGCAGCACGTTGGGCATCCCAAGAGGTATAGACTGTTGCGGTTCCGAATCGATCTCTTCGAGGTGCAGGATCAAGTCCGCCTGCTCAATGGCAGTCAAAGCCCGCCTAACTCCTTCCAGCTCGACGCGATCGTCGGTAGACCGCAAACCGGCCGTATCGAAAAATCGCACGAGATAGCCGTCTAGGTCGATATCCACATGCAGGATGTCTCGCGTGGTGCCGGCAATCTCCGTTACAATTGCAACGTCCCGCTTGGCCAAGGCATTCAGCAGACTGGACTTGCCGGCATTGGGCGGCCCAGCGATCACCACCTTATATCCGTCTCGGATAACCTCCCCCGCCCTGGCGGCGGCGATATGCTCCCTAAGCTCCAGAAGAAGATCTGCCATGTCCGACCACACCCCGTCGGAAACCGATCCTGGAACGTCGTCCTCGTCAGCAAAATCCAGTTCGGCTTCGATCAGCGCCCGCGCCCGGGTCAACCTTTCGGCCCATTGATTGTAAAGCGCCGATTGGCCGCCCAGACTTTGTTCTACCGCCAGCCGGCGCTGCATCTCCGTTTCGGCGGCGATCAGATCGGCGAGGCCCTCTACCTCCACCAGATCCAGCTTGCCGTTCTCAAATGCCCTTCTTGAGAATTCTCCTGCCTCGGCCAGCCGCAGACCGAGCCGTTCGAGCTCCTCGTAAACGGCTGCAATAACGGCGCGACTGCCATGCAGCTGGAACTCGACGCAATCTTCTCCCGTAAACGAATTGGGTGCTGGGAACAGAAGCACAAGCGCTTGGTCGATAACCAAGCCGTCGGGGCTCCGAATTGTTCTTAAAACTGCCCGGCGGGCTTGCGGCAAATCTCCCGCCAGAACGCGCGCCGCATCGAAGGATCCAGGGCCACTGAGCCGCAGGACTGCGACACCCGCCGGCAACACACCGCTGCAAAGTGCAAAGATCGTATCGGATGAGATCATGGCATTGCCTTAACAAACCAGATCCGAAAAATCAAAAAGCGCCCAGACGAGCCGAGCGCTTCCTGTAATTGAATCCGGCTAACGATCAGGTGTTCATCGAATCGAAGAAATCGGCGTTGTTCTTCGTCTGTTTCAACTTGTCGATCAGGAATTCGATGGCGTCCGTCGTTCCCATCGGCGCAAGGATACGACGAAGCACGAAGATCTTCTGCAGGTCCTGGCGCGGCACAAGCAGGTCTTCTTTCCGGGTACCGGACTTGAGGATATCCATCGACGGGAAGATGCGTTTGTCGGCCACCTTTCGGTCAAGGACGATTTCCGAGTTGCCGGTGCCCTTGAACTCTTCAAAGATGACTTCGTCCATGCGGCTTCCGGTATCGATCAGAGCGGTTGCAATGATCGTCAACGAACCGCCTTCCTCGATGTTGCGGGCTGCGCCGAAGAAGCGTTTCGGACGCTGCAGCGCATTGGCGTCGACACCGCCTGTCAGAACCTTGCCGGACGAGGGAACGACGGTGTTGTAGGCGCGGCCGAGGCGGGTAATGGAATCGAGCAGGATCACGACGTCGCGGCCGTGTTCGACAAGACGTTTCGCTTTTTCGATGACCATTTCGGCGACCTGAACGTGCCGAACCGCCGGTTCATCGAAAGTCGAGGAAACAACCTCTCCTTTCACCGAACGCTGCATGTCCGTCACTTCCTCCGGCCGCTCGTCGATCAGAAGAACGATCAGGTAACATTCCGGATGATTGGCGGTGATCGAATGGGCGATGTTCTGCAGCAAAACGGTCTTGCCGGTCCGCGGAGGAGCGACGATAAGGCCGCGCTGACCCTTCCCGAGTGGAGCGACCAGATCGATGACCCGCGCGGACAGGTCCTTGGAGGTCGGGATATCGAGCTCCATCTTGAAGCGCTCGTTGGGATAGAGCGGCGTCAGATTGTCGAAATGGACCTTGTGGCGAATTTTTTCCGGATCGTCGAAATTGATCGTATTGACCTTCAGCAGAGCGAAATAGCGCTCGCCTTCCTTCGGGCCGCGGATCGGCCCTTCGACGGTGTCGCCGCTTTTCAGGGAGAAACGGCGGATCTGGGACGGGGAGATGTAGATATCGTCGGGACCCGGCAGGTAGTTGGCGTTTGCCGACCGCAAGAAGCCGAACCCGTCCTGCAAGACCTCAACCACCCCCTCGCCGATGATTTCGACGTCCTGGCTCGCCAGAACCTTGAGGATTGCGAACATCAGCTCCTGCTTGCGCATCGTGCTGGCATTCTCGACCTCAAGTGATTCGGCAAAGGTCAGCAAATCCGTAGGGGATTTGCTCTTGAGTTCTTGAAGCTTCATTTCAGCCATGAAGGGGGACCATATTGAGGATTTCAGGGAGATTGTAGGCGTGTCGGTGAAATTCGCTACCGCGGAAAATGATCCGGGGACGACGGGAAATTACACGCATGCCACGAGATGAGATGGGGAGAAAATAGCGATTCACGTGGAACGCCGCAAGAGGGTTCGCCAAATCTCGTCAAAGAAAGCGATCAGAAAGGTTTTACGATCACCAAAATGACGATTCCGATCATCAGCAAGGTCGGCAACTCGTTCATCATCCGCCAGTAACGCGGCGACCTTCTCGGACCGTCTGCGGCAAACGCCCTCACCGCGCGGCTGAACAGCACATGCACCGCCGTGAGAAGAACCACCAGGGTGATTTTCCCGTGCAGCCACCCGCCCCGGAGCTGATAGACATCCCAGGCGAGGTAAAGACCGAGAGCCCATGTGATCATCATCGCCGGATTCATAATGATCCTCAGAAGCCGCTGCTCCATGATCTTGAATGTTTCCGATTGTGCCGAGCCCGGTTCGGCGTCGCTGTGATAGATGAACAGCCTCGGCATGTAGAGAAGCCCGGCCATCCACGAGATCACGGCAATCACATGAAAAGCCTTGACGTAAAGGATGAAATCATCCGGCCGGGCGAGATAAACTGCCGCGAGGATTGCGATGAATATGCCGAGAGCCACGACCGCCCTGAGGGTCGAGCGCCGTCCCGCCGGTTTTCCCGCCTGCAGCTCGTCGGGGCTCATGCTCTTGCCTCACGCACCCGCCTGATCAAGCTCGTCACGTTTTCCGGATCAGCCTCCGGGGTGATGCCATGGCCGAGATTGAAGATCAGCGGCCCATGCCCAAGCTTGTCGAGAATAGCGTCGACCCCCTCATCGAGCGATTTACCACCCGCAACGACCCGCATCGGATCGAGATTGCCCTGGATCGGGCCTTCCTTCTGCAGCTCGGCCGCGAAGGAAAGCGGAACCGACCAATCGAGACCGATCGCGTCGGCCTTCGTCTTCTGGCGGTAGTGAAGCAGGTTGAGGCCCGCCCCTTTGGCGAATGCGATGATCTTTGCCTGCGGCCGACGGGCGCGGACGATTTCAATCATCCGGGCCACTGGTTTTACCGCAAAATCCTCGAACTCACGCTCGCCGAGCACACCCGCCCAGGAATCGAAAATCTGAACCGCATCAGCACCGGCATCGATCTGGGCGATCAGATATTCCGCTGAGATTTCCGCCAGGAAGGACAGGAGCTTCTCAAAAGCTTCGGCATGTCGGTAGGCGAAAAGCCGTGCCGGCGCCTGGTCCGGCGTCCCATGTCCGGCGATCATGTAGGTCGCCACCGTCCAGGGCGCTCCACAGAAACCAAGCAGCGCGGTTTCTTCCGGCAATTCCCGCCGCAGGCGACGTACCGTTTCGATCACGGGTGCCAGGTGATCCAGCACGCTATCGCCGCTAAGGTTTCCGATGCCGGAAACGTCGATGGGATCCATCTGCGGCCCTTCGCCCTGCACAAAACGAACATTCCGTTTCAGCGCGTCGGGAATCACGAGAATGTCTGAGAACAGGATGGCCGCATCGAAGCCGTAGCGCCGGATCGGCTGCAAAGTCACCTCGACAGCCAGATCCGGCGTGTAACAGAGATCGAGGAAACTCCCTGCCTGGGCTCGGGTTTCCCGGTACTCCGGCAAATAACGTCCCGCCTGTCTCATGAGCCAGATTGGTGGCGGAGCAACGGTTTGGCCGTTCAGCACCTCGACGATCTTCCGGTATGGGCCGGTCAATGGGGTCTCCCCTAAAATAAAAGAAATGAATCTAGAATAGGTTTCTATTTCTTAGAGTCGGTGAGTAGCAAGGATTAAAGTCAAACCACGGGCAACGCGACCATCGGCCGCCTTTTGCAAAGTTCGGGAGAGAAAAACGCGGTCACTGCGAGGTTTTTAGGGATAAGCCGATTCCTCAAGTTGGATCAAAGCGTTATGGTAGTGCTGGAGCGAATGCAGTTTGTGGATAAGCTGTGGAGCGAAAAGGTGCTTGATGCCCTTGTCCACAGAGTGCACAAGCATCCTCGATCTACATCCGCAGAACCAGCGAATGTGGAAAACTCGGAGGTTTTCCCAAGCCCGGAGCTTTGGCCCGGCCGAGTCGATCGTCTCTCCCGGGTTGTCAACAAAGGGTAAAGATTAGCGTGGAGAACCGAAAAAATTTCTTCCATCTGCATCTGATATCTGACTCAACCGGAGAGACTCTCATCTCCGCGGGCCGCGCGGCCGCCGCCCAATTTCAGTCCTCGCTTGCAGTCGAACATGTCTACCCGCTGATTCGCAACCGCAAGCAGCTGCTGGCGGTGCTCGAAGCCGTCGACCAGGAACCGGGTATCGTGCTCTATACGATTGTCGATCACGAGCTGGCCGGATTGATCGATGAACGGTGCCGGGACATGGGACTGCCCTCAGTGAATGTCCTGGAACCGGTCATGATCACCTTCCAGGCTTATCTGGGTGCGCCGTCGCGCCGTCGCGTCGGTGCCCAGCACGCTCTGAATGCCGATTATTTCAAACGCATCGAAGCCCTCAACTTCACGATGGATCATGATGACGGCCAGATGCCGGAGAGTTATGATGAAGCAGACGTGGTGTTGATCGGGATCAGCCGCACCTCGAAGACGCCGACCAGCATCTACCTCGCTAATCGCGGCATCAAGACTGCCAATATCCCGATCGTTCAAGGCGTGGACCTGCCGGAAAGCCTCTATCGTGCCGCCCGGCCCCTGATTGTCGGTTTGATAGCGACGACGGATCGGATCAGTCAGGTGCGCGAGAACCGTGATCTGGGCGCCACGCAGGGTTTCGACCGACACCATTATACCGACCGGGCCAGCATCAACGAGGAACTGAAATATGCGCGAGCACTTTGCGCGCGTCATAACTGGCCGATCATCGACGTAACGCGAAGATCCATCGAAGAGACGGCGGCGGCGATCGTTGCGCTGCGCCCGAAGCTGCGTTAAGCGAAACCGCCTGCGGTTTCTGGGAGATATTCGTGACGTCGCCTCTCGTACTTGCCTCCTCCAGCCCTTTTCGCCGAATGCTTATGGAAAATGCCGGCTTGACCTTTGAAAGTCAGGCGGCGGATATCGACGAGCGGAAGATTGAAGCCAGCCTGGAAGGAGCAAGTCCTGATAAGGTCGCACTCACTCTTGCGAGAGCAAAGGCCCTGGAGGTCAGTCAGCGGCATTCGGGTGCGCTGGTGATCGGGTCGGACCAGACCATGTCGCTCGGCAATCGTGTTTTTCACAAACCGAAATCGCTTGGCGAAGCGAAGGAGAACCTTCTGTCGCTGTCGGGCAAGACCCACCGGCTGAACAGCGCCATCGCCATTGTCAGGGATCACGGCGTCTTGTGGGAGCACGTCTCCCACGCCAACCTGACGGTGCGCCCGCTGACGGAAGCCTTTGTTGACCGATATCTGGCGCGGGTGGGCGAAAAGGCATTTTCCAGCGTCGGGGCCTATCAGCTGGAAGGCGAGGGAATTCAACTTTTCTCTGAGATTGAAGGCGACTATTTCACCATCCTGGGTCTGCCGATGTTGCCGCTCCTCGATAAGCTGCGGGAGCTTGCTGCAATCGATGGCTGATTCACGTGAAACATTCTTGGTTAACGCCTTCGTCACCGGCTGGCCGGTCAAGCATTCCCGCTCGCCGATGATCCACAATTACTGGCTGAAGCAATTCGGCATCGCCGGCTCCTATCGGGCGGAGGCGGTGACGGAAGCGGACTTCCCAGCTTTTATCCGCTCTTTGAGGGATGGCAGTTCCGGTTATCGCGGCGGCAATGTCACCATTCCGCATAAGGAACTTGCTTTTAAACTCGCAGACAGGCCGGATGAACTGGCCGAAGAACTCGGAGCATCCAACACGCTGTGGATGGAGGACGGAATCCTCCATGCGACGAACACAGATGGTTACGGCTTCACCGCAAATCTCGATGACCGTCACCCTGGCTGGGACCGAGCCGATCGGGCGGTGATCTTCGGCGCGGGCGGAGCGAGCAGGGCGGTCATTCAGGCGATCCGTGACCGCGGCATTGGCGAGATTCATGTGGTCAATCGCACATTGCCCCGAGCAAAAGAGCTCGCAGACCGCTTCGGCGCCAAGGTACATGCTCATCCAATGGAAGCCCTGAACGAGGTGATGACGGGCGCAGGATTGTTCGTCAACACCACCTCGCTTGGTATGGACGGCAGTCCGGCACCTGACGTGAATTTTTCCCCTCTCCGTAGCGGTGCCGTGGTGACAGACATCGTTTACATACCACTGAAGACCCCTTTGCTGGCTCAGGCAGAAGAGCAGGGGTTCCCGATTGTCGATGGCCTTGGAATGCTTCTGCATCAGGCGGTGCCGGGATTCGAGAAGTGGTTCGGCCGCCGGCCGACTGTCGATGCGGCGCTTCGGGATATAGTGATTGCCGATATGGAAAGACACGGATGATTGTCGTCGGCCTCACCGGCTCCATTGGCATGGGCAAGTCCACGACCGCAAAAATGTTTGCGGAGGAGGGTGTGCCGGTGAATGATTCCGATGCCGTTGTGCACGACCTTTACCGCGGCGATGCCGTGGCACCCATCGGTATTGCTTTTCCAGGTAGCGTCAGGGACGGCGCTGTCGATCGACAGGAGCTGTCGCGCCAGCTTTCTGCCGCACCAGAAAAATTCCAGATCCTCGAAGCGATCGTCCATCCGCTGGTCCGCCAGCGTGAAATCGCCTTTCTCGAGCGGCATCGGCAGTCGAAGACGGATATTGTTGTCCTAGATATTCCGCTGCTTTTTGAGGTGAAAGGTGCAGATCGGGTGGATGTGGTAGTGGTTGTCACCTGTGATCCACAGATCCAGCGGGCGAGGGTACTTGCGCGCCCCGGCATGACCGAGGAAAAATTGGCGATGATTCTCTCCCGCCAGCTGCCTGATTCAGAGAAACGAGAAAAAGCCGATTTTCTGATCGACACCGGCCTCGGTCTCCAGAGCGCGAAAGCAAGGGTGCGGGAAATAATCGCCTCTTTAAGATCCGGAAAGATGAGCGAGCATGCGTGAGATTATCTTCGATACGGAAACCACCGGCCTCGAGACCCGATTCGATCGCGTGATCGAAATCGGCGGCATCGAGCTGATCAACAATTTTCCGACAGGCAAGACGCTGCATCTTTACATCAATCCTGGCGACCGCAAGGTTCATCCGGATGCATTGGCGGTGCATGGCATCACCGATGAGTTCCTGAAGGACAAGCCAGGTTTTGCAGATATTGCCCATCAGATCGTCGAATTTTTCGACGGTGCCAAATGGATTGCCCACAATGCCAACTTCGATATCGGCTTCATCAACGCAGAATTCGAAAGGATAGGACTGCCCCCGGTGCAGACCGACCGTGTAGTCGATACGCTCGCACTGGCTCGCCGCAAGCATCCGATGGGTCCGAACTCGCTCGATGCGCTTTGCCGCCGCTACGGCATTGACAACGCCCATCGTACCAAGCACGGCGCCCTCCTCGACTCCGAGCTTCTGGCGGAAGTCTATATCGAGATGACGGGCGGGCGTCAGGCTGCCCTCGGCCTGATGGGTACCGAGCGGTCAACGACCGTCATCGAGGTGGACGAAATCGTAGTGACTGCTGTCGGCCGGCCACGGCCTTTGCCGAACAGATTGACGGAAGCAGAGGTCGAGGCGCATGCCGCAATGGTGGCCTCGCTCAAAGACAAGGCACTCTGGCTCAAATACAAGCCTGCCGAATAAAAAAACCGGGTTTTAGCCCGGTTTCTTTTTGATGATATGACGCTTGAATCAACTGTTCAGGGCCTGGACCTTCGAGCGAGCCTGCTCTTCAGCCATACGTTGGGTGAACATCTGGGCGAAATCGATCGGATCGATCATCAGCGGCGGGAAGCCGCCGTTACGCGTGACGTCGGCGACGATCTGGCGGGCGAAGGGGAAAAGCAGCCGCGGGCACTCGATGAAGAGAAGCGGCAGCATATGTTCCTGAGGAAAGCCGGTAATGCGGAAGACGCCGCCGTACACGAGCTCCGCCGCAAAAACCACCTTGTCGCCATCCTTGGCTTCGGCGTTCAGCGTCAGCACTACATCGAAATCGGCCTCCGAAAGCGGATTGGCATTGACATTGACATTGATCGTAATGCCGGGAGCCTTGTCGCGGGCCTGCAGCGAACGTGGCGCGCCGGGATTCTCGAACGAGAGATCCTTGGTATATTGCGCCAGAATGTTGATGGACGGCTGGGCGGCCTGGTTGTTTTCGTCTGCCATTGGGACTTCCTCGAGGCTCTGGAACGTTGAGGCCCTCTAACATTTCGGAATATGCCTTACAACCCTGGCAAACTTCCAGGCCCGTTCAAGGTTCCCGACTTTTGGGTCCGGCCCAAGGGGAGGTCGAACCGGAATTCGCAGAATTGTCGTCTCGATGAAAATCTTCCTCGTCGAGATCGACGACTGGGCCTGGTTTCTGGCCGGCCGGTCTAGTTCGGCTACCCTCGTAGTGGCTGGTCGTGCGTGTGCGGATCACGACGATGCGCCTGCCGACCAGGGACCACAGAAAGCTGCGCACGAAGGGGATGAAGAGCGCGAGCCCGATAAGATCAGTCAGGAAGCCCGGCAGCAAAAGCAGGATACCAGCTACGACGATCATCGCACCGTCGACCAAGGTGCGTCCGGGCATCCGGCCGTCGCGGCTTTCGGCCGAGATCTGTTTCAGGATCTGCATGCCCTGGCTGCGAAGCAGGATGGCGCCGAGGATCGCCGTGCCGACCACGAGGCCTAGTGTCGCCCACAGTCCGAGTGCTCGGCCGACGAGGACAAAACCCGCAATTTCGGCCAATGGCCACAGAAGAAGAATTGGCAGCAGAAAGAAACGCATGATGTTCCCTGTTTTAATCTCGCCCCGCGCGTGTCGATACTGACGCCTTCGCTATTTGAATGATGGGCGGATGCGGACTATATGAGAAGCTGTACCAACGATTTAAACGGCATTGCGGGTCAATATGGGTTCCAACGACTTTATAACACTCTTTTTCCTCGTCGCCGCTGTGCTGATCTTCCTTCAGCTGCGCAGTGTGCTCGGCCGGCGGACGGGAAACGAGAAACCGCCGTTCGATCCTTACAGCCCGCGGGATGTGGCGAAGAATCCGGGCGGAGACGACAGCAAGGTTGTGACCTTGCCGCGCCGCGATGCTCCCGATGACGAGCAGCGTTATCTGGACATTGATGCCGTTGCCAAGCCTGACACGCCGCTCAATGCCTCCCTTCGGGAGATTTTGAGGGCGGATCCGTCCTTCCGCCCGCGCGATTTCCTCAATGGTGCGCGCATGGCCTATGAGATGATCGTGATGGCGTTTGCCGATAGCGACCGTAAGACCCTTAAAGGTCTGCTCTCGAAGGAAGTCTATGAAGGTTTCGATGCAGCGATCTCCGAACGCGAGGCGAGGGGGGAAGTGGTAAAATCCACATTTGTCGGCATCGACAAATCGGACATAACCCACGCCGTCATCAAGGATTCCGAAACGCAGATTACGGTCCGTATCATCAGCCAGCTGATCTCCGCTACCTACGACAAGGCGGGTACCTTGATTGATGGTGACCAGGAAA
The DNA here is from genome assembly GCF_004343065.1 of Neorhizobium sp. S3-V5DH. Taxonomy (NCBI): domain Bacteria; kingdom Pseudomonadati; phylum Pseudomonadota; class Alphaproteobacteria; order Hyphomicrobiales; family Rhizobiaceae; genus Neorhizobium; species Neorhizobium sp. S3-V5DH. The sequence goes on along the minus strand of NZ_SMCL01000008.1, from coordinate 57,120 downwards.
CCGTGGCCGAGGTGACCGATATCTGGACTTTTGCCCGCGACATCCGCTCCCGCGACCCGAATTGGAAGCTGGTCGCTACCGAATCCGAGCAATGACAGGCGGTTCTGCTGGGTTTGCGCTGCGGCGGGTTGCCTTCACGGATCTGCCGGGATGGGAGGACGAGGACCCCCGTGCGCTTTTTCCCGGAATGAGGTCCTGTCTTGAGGATGTCCTCAAGGTCAAGCCATATCGTACCGGCTCGCTTGGCCTGACGGCCGGGGATCTGACGGTCCTTCTTGAAAAGGCGAGCGAGAGCCCTTCCAATGCGGCGTCGGCGCGTGCTTTTTTTGAAGCCCATTGCATCCCGTTTCAGATCGCCCGGCAAGACGGGCGGCGGGGTTTCGTAACGGCCTTTTACGAGCCGGAAGTGGAAGTCTCCGAGACATCCGACGGGACATGGCGCTATCCTTTCTACTACCGCCCTCCGGATCTGATCGATCTTGATGACTCCAACCGGCCGGCGGAAATGGACTCCGGCTACATGTTTGGACGTCAATCCGGAACCGGGATTGTCGCTTATCCGGACCGCGGCGAGATAGACCGTGGTTTTCTCGCGGGGCGAGGCCTCGAGATCGCTTTTGCCAGATCGAAGGTGGATGTCTTTTTCGCGCATGTGCAGGGAGCGGCGCGCCTGAGATATCCCGATGGAAGAGTGAGGCGCATCACATATGCCGCAAAGGCGGGCCATCCGTTTTCACCGATCGGAAAGCTTCTGATCGACCGGGGAGAAATCGACCCGGCTACGGTTTCGATGCAGAGCATCCGAAGTTGGCTTGAACGGAATCCGGCTAAGGTCGATGAGGTCCTGTGGCACAATCGCTCCTACATCTTCTTTCGGGAGGCGGATGTTTCCGATCCGTCGTTAGGACCGGTGGCGGCGGCTAAGGTGCCGCTGATCGCCGGCCGATCGCTGGCGGTCGACCGGCAGATACACACCTTCGGTTTTCCCTTCTTCATACGCTCCGAGACGCTGACCCATCTGGATGGTGGCAAGCCCTTTAGCCGCCTGATGTTGGCTCTCGACACCGGCTCCGCAATCGTCGGCCCTTCGCGCGGCGACATTTTTACCGGCTCCGGGTTCGAGGCGGGCGAGTTGGCGGGGACGGTTCGCAACGAAGCCGATTTTTATATTCTCCTGCCAAGGCATCTGGCGGACAGGTTCGGCGGATGAAGGGTGGCCGCAAACTCGATCCGGAAGAGCGAATCCTTTGGGGCAAGGTGGCTAAGTCTGCGCGTGCCTTGCCGGGCCGGATGAAGGAAATCCTCGAGTTTGAAGAGCAGGAAGCGGCCAAACTAATGGCGGAACAACCTGTCCGACCGAAAGCCATGCCTTTGCCGGGAAGCCCGGTGGCCGAAACCGCAAAGAAGCCGAAACGCTCCGTCGGTCATCATCATCCGCTCGAAAAGCCGGTCAAGAAGAAGCTCGCCAAGGGACGGCTCCCGATCGAGGCGCGGCTTGATCTTCATGGCCTTTTCCAGGACGAAGCCCATGACCTGCTGCTCGATTTCCTGCTTCGGGCTTATGAGCGGGGTCTTCGTCATGTGCTGGTTATCACCGGAAAAGGCAGCTCGATGGGTAGTGAAGGTGCTTTGCGCCGCGCCGTGCCCCTCTGGTTTTCAAAGGCCGAATTCCGGTTTCTGATATCGTCGTACGAGTGGGCCGCGCGCCATCACGGCGGGGAAGGTGCGATGTATGTCCGTCTTGCCCGCAGCCGGGCTCATGGGGAAGAGCGCGAATGACGCCCTTCGGTCAGGCGCTTCGTGAACTACGCCGCCGAAGGGGTATCACCCAGCGGATGCTGGCCGAAGCGATCGGCGTTACGCCAGCTTATCTTTCTGCGCTTGAACACGGGCGGCGCGGCAAGCCGACCTTCGAGCTCCTGCAGAGAATTGCCGGGTATTTTAATATCATCTGGGATGAGGCAGAAGAACTGTTCGGGCTCGCAGCGGACTCTCATCCGAAGGTGGTTCTGGACACGTCGGGCATGCCGGCGTCCTACACCGCCTTTGCCAACCGCCTTGCGCAACGGATTCGCACTTTGGCCCCGGACGTGATAGAAGAAATGGACATGCTGTTGAAGAAAAACCCTCCTCTGGATTGACTTTCGGCGCCCATCCACGGCTTTCATGCCGTGTTCCCACGGACCAACCTTTAGAAACCGCCCCGGTTTGCCTATATTTCGGGGGTGGAATAGCTGGTGATTCGCATGGCCAGCATCTCAAACGATTGGAAGAAAATTGATGACCGATACACCCGTCAGCGAGAATGACGCGAGTGCCGAATATGGTGCCGATTCGATCAAGGTCCTGAAGGGCCTCGATGCTGTCCGCAAGCGTCCCGGCATGTATATCGGCGATACAGACGATGGCTCCGGCCTGCATCACATGGTGTATGAAGTCGTAGACAACGCGATCGACGAAGCCCTGGCCGGCCATGCCGATCTGGTGACCGTGGCGCTGAACCCTGACGGCTCGGTCACCGTGACGGACAACGGTCGCGGCATTCCGACCGACATCCACACCGGCGAGGGTGTGTCGGCTGCGGAAGTCATCATGACGCAGCTCCATGCCGGCGGGAAATTCGACCAGAACTCCTACAAGGTTTCCGGCGGTCTGCACGGGGTTGGTGTTTCCGTCGTCAATGCTCTGTCGGTCTGGCTGAAACTGCGCATCCGGCGCAACGGCAAGGTCCACGAGATCTCCTTCACGCATGGAGTCGCCGATGCGCCGCTGAAGGTTATCGGGGAGTATGAAGGCCGCTCCGGCACTGAGGTTACCTTCCTCGCAAGCCCGCAGACCTTCACCATGACGGAATACGATTACAATACCCTCGAGCATCGTCTTCGCGAGTTGGCATTCTTGAATTCGGGCGTGAGAATCCGGCTAACGGACAAGCGCAAGCCGGATATCCGTGAAGAAGAGATGCTCTATGACGGCGGTTTGGAAGCCTTCGTCCGTTATCTCGACCGCGCTAAGAAACCGCTGGTCGAAAAGCCTGTCGCCATCAAGGGCGAGAAGGACGGCATCACCGTCGAAGTCGCGATGTGGTGGAACGACAGCTACCACGAGAACGTGCTCTGCTTCACCAACAACATTCCGCAGCGCGATGGGGGCACCCATATGGCGGGTTTCCGCGGCGCGCTGACCCGCCAGGTCACGTCTTACGCCGACACCTCCGGTATCACCAAAAAAGAAAAGGTCACACTGCAGGGGGAAGACTGCCGTGAGGGCTTGACCGCGGTGCTTTCCGTCAAGGTCCCGGATCCTAAGTTTTCGTCGCAAACGAAAGACAAGCTTGTTTCCTCGGAAGTCCGGCCAGTGGTCGAAAGCCTCGTTAACGAGGCTCTTAGCACTTGGTTCGAGGAACATCCGACCGAAGCAAAGATCTTGGTCGGCAAGGTCGTCGAAGCCGCCGTCGCCCGCGAGGCGGCTCGCAAGGCGCGCGAACTCACCCGTCGCAAGGGTGTTCTCGACATTGCCTCGTTGCCGGGCAAGCTCGCCGATTGCTCCGAACGTGATCCGGCAAAGTCCGAACTTTTCCTCGTGGAAGGTGACTCGGCGGGCGGTTCGGCAAAGCAGGGCCGTTCGCGCGAAAACCAAGCGATCCTGCCCCTGCGCGGCAAGATCTTGAATGTGGAGCGCGCGCGTTTCGACAAAATGCTGTCGAGCCAGGAAATCGGTACGCTGATCACGGCGCTCGGCACGTCGATCGGCAAGGACGAATTCAACGTCGACAAGCTGCGTTACCACAAGATCATCATCATGACGGACGCCGACGTCGACGGCGCTCATATCAGAACGCTTCTGCTCACCTTCTTCTTCCGGCAGATGCCGGATCTGATCGAACGTGGGCATATCTATATCGCCCAGCCGCCGCTTTATAAGGTGACGCGCGGCAAATCGGTCCAGTATCTGAAGGACGAGAAGGCGCTTGAGGAATATCTCATCGGCATGGGTCTGGAGGACGCGACCTTGACGCTCGGCTCGGGAGAGGTAAGGGCCGGTCAGGATCTGCGTGAAGTGATTCAGGATGCCCTTCGCCTTCGCTCCCTGGTCGAAGGGCTGCACTCCCGTTACAGCCGTTCGATCATCGAGCAGGCGGCGATCGCCGGCGCGTTGAACCCGGAACTGACGGATAATCCCGAACGCGCCCGGCAGACGGCAGATGAAGTGGCCCGGCGGCTGGACATGATCGCCGAAGAAACGGAGCGGGGCTGGTCCGGCCATGTGACGACGGAAGGCGGCTTGCGCTTTGAGCGCATGGTGCGCGGCGTCAAGGAGGTCGCGGTCGTCGATGTTGCCCTGATTGGCTCGGCGGATGCCCGCCATATCGATCAGATGACGGCGCGCCTGCAGGAAATCTACCGCACGCCGCCGGTGCTCAGCCGCAAGGAAGGGGCGCAGGAGATTCCGGGTCCGCGTGCACTTCTGGATTCGATCTTCGCTTCCGGTCGCAAGGGCCTCTCCATGCAGCGTTACAAGGGACTCGGTGAAATGAATGCCGAGCAGCTTTGGGAAACGACGCTCGATCCGAACGTCCGTTCTCTGCTGCAGGTGAAGGTCAATGATGCGACGGACGCCGACGGTCTCTTCTCGCGTTTGATGGGCGACGAAGTCGAGCCGCGCCGCGAATTCATCCAGGAGAACGCGCTAAGCGTCGCCAACCTCGACATCTGACGTTCCGGCACCGGACGACAATAAAAGCGGCGGGTCGCAATGCCCGCCGCTTTTTCTATGTCCAGAGTAAAAAATGTTTCACGTGAATCTTTCCTGTGGATAGGGATTCACGTGAAACAATTCTTAAATCTCGGTGCCAAGCCTCATGGCTCCCCGGCGAACCTGCCTTCGAAGGCAATTTCGGAAACGGGCTTCCGCTTGCTCGGGAATTCCCGCTCGGCAAGATCGTCAGGAAGCGTGCTCCGATCGGCAATCCGGCCGATCGCCGCCGCCGCCTCCACTCGATAGCCTTCCGGAATGCCGAGCGCCTCGATCGCCCTTTCCTTGTCGAAACCTTCCATGCCGTGAGCGTGATAACCAAGCTTCATCGTCTGGCAGATGACGGAAAACCAGGCAGCGCCGGTATCGTAGGAATGGGTATAGGCGGGCTTTCGTTCGCCGTCTTTGGAAACCCGATAGGTTTTCGAGACGACGAACACGAGTGCGGCGGCATTCTTTGCCCAGCGCTGGTTGCCGGGGACAAGGATGTCCACCAGAATGGGGAACGAAGCAGTTCCGCGAAGTGCATAGATGAATCGCCACGGCTGGTTGTTGCCGGAGGACGGTGCCCAGTGGGCGGCATCTAGGATCGTCAGCATCGTCTCCTGGCTGATCGTCTCCTCCGTGAAGGCCCGCGGCGACCACCGATCCAGGAAAAAGGCATCGATGGGAAACTCGGATTGTCGGGAATTGCTGCTGGTCATGAACTTCCCTTGGCGGGTTGGCAAAAAAAATCACAGACATCTACATAGTCGACAGCCCGCCGAGGGCAACAGGTCACTTTCCCCCTGAAACGGACGTGACAAGCAGGGGCTCTTGATCCATAAACGCGCCTTGTCTGACAACCGGAGGAGAGATTCCTTGAAACTGATGCGCGTTGGTGAGCCGGGCCAGGAGAAGCCGGCCGTGGTCGATAGCAATGGTAAGATTCGCGATCTTTCCGGCCACGTGGCCGATATAGCGGGTTCGGCGATATCGCCGGAGGGACTTGCTAAGATTGCGGCGATCGATCCGGAAAGTCTGCCCGAGCTTCAGCCGACCCGCATCGGCGCCTGCGTCGCCGGCACCGGCAAGTTCATCTGCATCGGCCTCAATTATTCCGATCATGCCGCCGAAACGGGTGCGACCGTTCCGCCGGAGCCGGTCATCTTCATGAAGGCGACTTCCGCGATCTGCGGACCGAATGACGACGTCCTCATTCCGCGGGGTTCGGAAAAGACCGACTGGGAAGTCGAGCTCGGCGTCGTGATCGGGAAGACCGCCAAATACGTCTCCGAAGCCGATGCCATGGATTACGTCGCCGGTTATTGCGTCAGCCACGACGTTTCCGAACGCGCGTTCCAGACGGAGCGCGCTGGCCAGTGGACAAAGGGTAAGTCCTGCGACACCTTCGGCCCTGTCGGCCCCTGGCTCGTCACCAAGGACGAGATCGCGGATCCGCAGAACCTCGGCATGTGGCTGAAGGTCAATGGCGAAACCATGCAGAACGGTTCTTCCAGAACCATGGTCTATGGCGTCGGCTATCTCGTTTCCTATCTCAGCCAGTTCATGTCGCTGCATCCGGGCGACATCATTTCTACAGGAACGCCTCCGGGCGTCGGCCTCGGCATGAAGCCTCCGCGGTTCCTAAAGGCCGGAGACGTCGTCGAGCTTGGCATCGAAGGCCTTGGCAGCCAGCGCCAGACCTTTGTCGCCGATGTATAAGTGATTGACGGACTCTCATCCTTGCTTGTGGGAGTCCGTATCTGCCCGGCCATCACGGAACCTTAAGGCTTGCGTGCCATTCTAGAGAGCACAGATGATTTGTGTTCCGCTCGTTCCGCCCTCAGGCATGTCCAGCCGGTTCTCTCCCAGATGTTGCATTGCAATAGAAAAGTGCTAGCCTGTTCCCCCATAAATAACGAACCGATTGGTTCGATGCCCCTGCCGAATACCCTGTCGGAAATCAAGAAAGGTGGCACCTCGATGTTCTATCAGCTCTATGAGATGAACCACGCCGTCATGGCGCCCTTCCGCGCCGCTGCGGATGCCATGCGCTTTTTCTATGCCAATCCCCTCAACCCCTTCTCGCAGACCACCGTGGCCCGCACCGTTGCGGCAGGTTTGGAAGTTTTCGAGCGGGTCACCCGTCGTTACGGTAAGCCGGTTTTCGGACACGCCGAAACCACGATTGACGGAAAGCCTGTTGCGGTGACCGAGGAGGTCGTCTGGGCAAAGCCTTTTTGCAATCTTCTGCATTTCAAACGCCACGTGGCGGGCGGCAGGGGGCAGGATCAAAAGATTCTGGTGGTTGCGCCGATGTCCGGCCACTATGCCACGCTTCTGCGGGGTACTGTCGAAGCGCTTCTCCCCCATGCCGATGTCTATATTACCGACTGGATCGACGCCCGGATGGTGCCCTTGTCCGAGGGACGGTTCGATCTGGACGACTATATCGATTACATCATCGAGATGTTGCATGTCATCGGGCCTGGTACGCATGTGATCGGGGTGTGTCAGCCCTCGGTGCCGGTCCTGGCGGCGGTGGCCGTCATGGAGTCCCAGCAGGATTCGATGATCCCCGCTTCGATGACCTTGATGGGCGGGCCGATCGACACCCGCATCAATCCGACGGCTGTCAACGATCTCGCGCAGCAGAAGCCGCTCGAATGGTTCCGCGAAAACGTCATCATGAACGTGCCGTGGCCGCAGCCGGGGTTCATGCGCCGTGTCTATCCAGGCTTCCTTCAGCTTTCCGGCTTCATGTCGATGAACCTTGACCGGCACCTCGTCGCGCACAAGGAATTTTATGAACACCTTGTCAAGAACGACGGCGAGTCGGCTGAAAAGCATCGGGATTTCTATGACGAATATCTGGCCGTTATGGATCTCACCGAAGAATTTTATCTTCAGACGGTCGACACGGTCTTCATCAAGCATTCGCTGCCGAAGGGCGAGATGATGCATCGCCGCATCCCCGTCGATACGTCGGCCATCCGCAATGTGGCGCTGCTGACGATCGAGGGAGAAAACGACGATATCTCCGGTCTCGGCCAGACGCAGGCGGCACAGACCATCTGCGCGAACATCCCGGAGGACATGCGCCAGCATTACATGCAGCCGGATGTCGGTCACTACGGCGTGTTCAACGGGTCGCGGTTCCGTCGCGAGATCGCGCCCCGGATCGTCGCGTTCACCCAAAAGCACGCCCGCACACCATCCAGGACGACGCCGTTCAAACGGATCATCAAGGGCGGCAAGGCCGGCTGAGACCGCCTCGTTCCGATTTCCGGCATATATTTCAGCATCTTCTTGAATTTAATGATTCCCCTTCTTGAAGGGGGGTCATACGCTCACCAAATCGAATTCAGTCGGGCTGGCATGCGGCCACCCGCTGAAAACCTTAGGGTGTGACCTATGAACCAGTCAGCATTGATTCGTCCGGAGTGGACGCCGGCCACCATCGCTCTCATGGTGCTCGGTTTTGTGGTCTTCTGGCCGTTGGGCCTCGCCATGCTTGCCTATATCCTCTTCGGAGACAGGCTTCGCTGCTTCAAGCGCGACGCAAACGATCGCGCCGATCGCATGTTCGCCGGCTGCCGCCGGGCGAAGTCTCGTTACAACACGCATTTTTCGACGGGCAACGTCGCGTTCGACGATTGGCGCAAGGCTGAGCTCGACCGCCTCGAAGAAGAGCGCCGTAAGCTGGACGAGATGCGCGAGGAATTCGATTCCTACGTCCGCGAGCTTCGCCGAGCCAAGGACCAGGACGAGTTCGACCGCTTCATGCGCGAGCGCAAGAATCGGCCTTCCGGTGAGAACCCGGTCGTCGACCTGTAACTCCTGCTTGGATTCACGTGAAACAGAATGGAGCCGGCGTCGAAAACGCCGGCTTTTTTAGGGAAGGGAATCGGTTAGAAAGAAAGAATGTTCGCGCTTCTGAAAAAGCCCCCCCGCACAAAATCGAGACCCCTCGAAACGGTGAAGCGCACCCTGGATGTCGGCGATCGCGCAATGCCGCTGACGATCAGGGAAAATCGTCGGGCCACCCGCATCACGCTCCGGATCGAGCCGGGCGGTCGGGCGCTCAATCTCACGGTACCACTTGGGTTGCGGCGGCACGAGATCGAGGATTTTCTTGACCGTCATCAGGGATGGCTGCTGACGCGGCTTGCGAAATTTTCCACCGAAAACCCCATTCGCCCGGGCGGCTGCGTTCCATTTCGTGGCGTGTCTCACCGCATCGAGCATACTGGCTCCCTGAGAGGGATAACCGAGGCTCTGGTACTGGACGGTCAACCGGTATTGAAGGTGAGCGGACTTGAGGGTCACATAGGCCGACGGCTTTCGGCCTTTTTCAAGAAGGAGGCGCGCAAGGATCTGGAGGTTCTTGTTGCTCGCCATGCTGCCGCGATCCGCAAGCCGGTTCGGTCGATCACCATGAAGGATACCCGCAGCCGCTGGGGCTCCTGCTCCTGGGATGGAAACCTGAGTTTTTCCTGGCGCATCGTCATGGCCCCGTCTCTCGTCATCGACTATCTCGCGGCCCATGAGGTGGCGCATCTGAAGGAGATGAACCACGGTCCGAAGTTCTGGGCGCTCTGCAAGGAGCTCTGCCCGCGGATGGAAGAGGCCCGCAAATGGCTGAAGCAGCATGGGTCGCAGCTCCATGCAATCGATTTTGATTGATCGCCACGGGCCACATCTTCTCTTTATCTCAGCGGGAGAGGGGCAAAATACGGCTCCTGGTGCCGGATTTTTCAATAGCTTAACAAAAATCCCATCCCCGTCCCATGGGGCTCGCCTAGAATTTGCCCATCCCGCTTCGGCTACACCGGCCCGCATAACCGGCGAGGCGGGACCGGTGATCTGGCGAACCGCCCTTATGCAAGCGGATCGTCAGGGGCTGCGCAGAAAATGGTTCCCCTCTCGCCGGAACCGGCGGGGCGTGCGTGTGTCGCACACAAACCGGCCCTGATAAACATCATCGACAAACGGGTCGCCGCAGAGGAACCGGAGTTGCGCGGAAAAAACACACCGAACGGGACACGTTGCGTGTCACCTAAACTAATTTATACGAGGCACACGACGTGTCCCGGCCGATCCTCGCCTCAAGGCCGAGGATGACGAAAGAACAAACGCTCGTCCTCCCGGGCGAGCCCCGCAAGACCCGAAGATCGCCAAGGGGCCAATCCGTCTTGGCACGATTTGCCTCGACTTCGGCAAGATTTCGTGTCACTCCCGCACCTCATGAAACCTGATATCAAGATCTGCGGATTGAAGACCCCAGAGGCTGTCGATCGCGCCGTGGCGCGGGGCGCCACGCATATCGGTTTTATCTTTTTTCCCAAAAGCCCGCGTAATATTGCGCCGGAGGTTGCTGGCGAGATGGCGGACCGTGTCCGGGGGCGCGTGAAGATCGTCGCCGTCACGGTGAATGCCGACGACGAGGAGCTGGACGACATCGTTTCACTGCTCCGTCCGGATATCCTGCAGCTGCACGGCAACGAAAGCCCGGAACGCGTCCTGCACTTGAAGGCGCTCTACGGCCTGCCGGTCATGAAGGTTTTTTCGGTCAGGGAGGCCGGCGATCTCGACCGCATCGACGCTTATATCGGCGTCGCCGACCGTTTCCTGTTCGATGCCAAGGCCCCGGCGGGATCCGAACTTCCGGGCGGCAACGGCGTTTCCTTTGACTGGAGTGTGATGGCTTCGCTTGACGAAAGCGTGGATTACATGCTTTCCGGGGGATTGAACAAGGATAATGTCGCTGCCGCGCTCGCGTCTACCCGCGCAACCGGTATCGATATGTCGTCCGGTGTGGAAAGTGCGCCGGGCGTCAAGGACCTTGGCATGATCGATGCGGTCTTCGATGCTATCGCAGCAGCGCGGCAGAAGATCGCCTAAGGAGTTGAGAGTGAACCAGACGCCACAACCCAATTCGTTTCGTTCCGGCCCTGACGAGGACGGCCGTTTCGGCATTTTCGGCGGACGCTTCGTCGCCGAAACGCTGATGCCGCTGATCCTGGATCTGCAGGGCGAATGGGAGAAGGCGAAGACCGATCCTGTCTTCCAGAAGGAGCTGGCGGATCTCGGCGCTCACTATATCGGCCGTCCAAGCCCGCTTTATTTCGCCGAGCGCCTGACGGCCCATCTCGGCGGAGCGAAGATCTATTTCAAGCGCGAAGAGCTCAACCACACCGGTTCGCACAAGATCAACAACTGCATCGGGCAGATCCTGCTTGCCAAGCGCATGGGTAAGACCCGTATCATCGCAGAAACCGGTGCCGGTCAGCACGGCGTGGCCTCAGCCACCGTCGCCGCCCGTTTCGGTTTCCCCTGCGTCGTGTACATGGGCGCCACCGACGTCGAGCGTCAGGCCCCCAATGTGTTCCGCATGAAGCTCCTTGGTGCGGAAGTAAAGCCGGTGACAGCCGGGAACGGCACGCTGAAGGACGCCATGAACGAGGCGTTGCGCGACTGGGTCACCAATGTCGATGACACCTATTATCTGATCGGCACGGCTGCCGGCCCGCATCCTTACCCGGAAATGGTCCGCGACTTCCAGTCTGTCATCGGCACTGAAGCCCGGGAGCAGATCCTGGAAGCGGAAGGCAGGCTTCCTGATGTCGTCATCGCCGCGGTGGGCGGCGGCTCCAACGCAATCGGCATCTTCCATCCCTTCCTGGACGACCAGGATGTAAAGATCGTCGGCGTCGAAGCAGGCGGCCGCGGGCTTCAGGGCGAAGAACATTGCGCTTCCATCACCGCCGGCACGCCGGGCGTGTTGCATGGCAATCGCACCTATCTGCTGCAGAATGAAGACGGGCAGATCCTCGAAGGCCATTCGATTTCGGCGGGCCTCGATTATCCGGGCATCGGCCCTGAGCACAGCTGGCTGCATTCCATCGGCCGGGTGGAATATGTGCCGATCATGGACCAGGAAGCTCTGGACGCATTCCAGGTTCTCACTCGACTTGAAGGCATCATTCCGGCACTGGAGCCGAGCCACGCCCTCGCAGAAGTCATCAAGCGCGCGCCGAAAATGGGCAAGGAAGAGATCATCCTGATGAACCTCTCCGGCCGGGGCGACAAGGATATCTTCACCGTCGGCAAGATTCTCGGAATGGAACTCTGACATGACAGCTCGTATGGACAACCGTTTCGCGGCGCTGAAAGCCGAGGGCCGTCCCGCTCTGATCACCTATTTCATGGGCGGCGATCCGGATTTCGAAACGTCGCTGAACATCATGAAGGCTTTGCCGGAGGCCGGTGCGGACGTCATAGAACTCGGCATGCCGTTCTCGGATCCGATGGCCGATGGGCCAGCAATCCAGATGGCGGGTCAGCGGGCGCTCAAAGGCGGCCAGACCCTTTCAAAGACGTTGGAACTGGCGCGGAAATTCCGCGAAGGGGACAACGAGACGCCGATTGTGATGATGGGCTACTACAATCCCATCTATGTCTACGGCGTCGACAAGTTTCTCGATGACGCAATCTCGGCCGGGATAGACGGCCTGATCGTCGTCGATCTGCCCCCGGAAATGGACGATGAACTTTGTATCCCGGCTCTTGCCAAGGGCATCAACTTCATCCGACTCGCAACACCTACCACCGATGACAAGCGTCTGCCGGCCGTCCTCAAGAACACGTCCGGTTTTGTTTATTACGTCTCGATGAACGGCATCACCGGTTCGGCTCTGCCGGACCCGTCGCTGGTTTCGGGCGCCGTCAAGCGCATCAAGGGCCACACAAAGCTGCCCGTCTGCGTCGGCTTCGGCGTGAAGACGGCCGATCACGCCAAGGCGATTGGCGCTGCGGCCGATGGCGTTGTGGTCGGCTCGGCAATCGTCGCGCAGATTGCGGGCAGCCTGACGAAGGACGGTGCGGCAGGTCCGGATACAGTCGCAGCTGTTTCGACCCTGGTTCGCGGCCTGGCGACCGGCGTACGCGCCGCCCGCCTTGTTGCCGCCGAATAGTTTACCCACATTAGGCAAGATTCCAACGGGAGTACGCCCAAGTGAACTGGATCACCAATTATGTCCGGCCACGTATCAATTCCATGCTTGGCCGCCCGAACCGGGACGTTCCGGAAAACCTCTGGATCAAATGCCCGGAAACCGGCGAAATGGTCTTCCACAAGGATCTGGAAGAGAACAAGTGGGTCATCCCCGCATCCGGCTATCACATGAAGATGCCGGCCAAGGCGCGACTGAAGGATCTGTTCGACGGCGGCCACTTCGAATCGCTGCCGCAGCCGAAGGTCGCTCAGGACCCGTTGAAGTTCCGCGATTCCAAACGTTACGCCGATCGCCTCAAGGACAGCCGGGTAAAGACTGAGCAGGAGGATACCATCCTGGCCGGCGTCGGGCAGGTGCAGGGTCTGAAGCTCGTCGCCGTCGTTCACGAGTTTAATTTCATCGGCGGTTCGCTCGGCATGGCAGCCGGCGAGGCGATCGTCAGGGCCTGCGAACGGGCGGTTTCCGAAAAGTGCCCGCTGGTCATCTTCCCGGCTTCCGGCGGGGCGCGCATGCAGGAGGGCATCCTGTCGCTGATGCAGCTTCCGCGCACCACCGTTGCCGTCAACATGCTGAAGGAAGCGGGCCTGCCCTATGTCGTCGTGCTGACCAATCCAACGACCGGCGGCGTCACCGCTTCCTATGCAATGCTGGGCGACGTCCACATTGCCGAGCCGGGTGCTGAGATCGGTTTTGCCGGCAAGCGGGTGATCGAGCAGACGCTGCGCGAGAAGCTGCCGGAAGGTTTCCAGACTTCGGAATATCTGCTTGAACACGGCATGGTCGATATGGTCGTAAAGCGTCACGACATCCCGTCGACGCTGGCAAGAATCCTGAAAATGCTGACGAAGCAGCCGATCCAGCAGGCGATTGCAGCACCGGTTGCGGCCAGCGCCTGACCGATTGACGTGTCGAGAGCCGGAGCGGCGGGATGAGCACGATGAACGAGCCCGTTGTCAGCGCGGCTGAACAGGAAATCGACAAGCTGATGGCCCTTCATCCGAAGGGTTTCGACCTTTCGCTTGATCGGATCACACGGCTTCTCGAAGTTCTCGGTAATCCGCATAAGAAATTGCCGCCGGTCATCCACGTTGCAGGCACCAATGGAAAGGGGTCGGCGACGGCTTTCTGCCGGGCGCTGCTCGAGGCGGGCGGCTATGCAACGCATGTTCATACTTCCCCACATCTCGTGAATTGGCACGAACGTTACCGGATCGGCGTCACGGGTGGGCGAGGCCAGCTGGTCGATGATGCCATGTTAGCGGATGTGCTGCGACGTATCGCTGCCGCAAACGACGGCCAGACCATTACGGTCTTTGAAATTCTGACGGCGGCTACCTTTCTGCTCTTCTCCGAGCAGCCGGCCGATGCGGTCATCCTCGAAGTCGGCCTGGGCGGCCGTTTCGATGCCACCAATGTCATTTCCGATCCGGCCGTCTCCGTCATCATGCCGATCTCGCTGGATCATCAGGCCTATCTTGGCGATCGTGTGGAACTGATCGCTGCGGAAAAGGCGGGCATCATGAAGCGCGGCCGGCCGGTCGTCATAGGGCACCAGGAATTTGAGGCAGCCCAGGATACACTGGTTTCCACCGCGGAGCGGCTGGGCTGTCCGATGTCTGTCTACGGTCAGGATTTTTCCGCCCACGAGGAATTCGGCCGCCTGATTTACCAGGACGAATTTGGCCTTGCGGATCTGCCGCTGCCGAGACTTCCCGGTCGGCACCAATATGCCAATGCCGCAGCGGCGATCCGAGCCGTCAAGGCGGCAGGCTTTCCGGTGACCGAAGCCATGATGGAAAAGGCGATGGCAACGGTCGAGTGGCCGGCCCGGTTGCAGCGGATTACCGAAGGCAAGCTTCTGGGTCATGCGCCGGAAGGCGCGGAAATCTGGCTGGACGGCGGACACAATCCCGGTGCCGGCGAGGTGGTTGCCGAAGCTATGGCCGCCTTCGAGGAGCGCCAGCCTCGGCCGCTCTATATCATCGCCGGGATGATCAATACCAAGGATCCTGTCGGATATTTCCGGGCGTTCGCAGACATTGCCGAACATGTCTTCACCGTCCGCATCAGGGGCAGTGAGTCGGCACTCGATCCCGTGGTCCTGGCCCATGCCGCCTTCGATGCAGGGCTGGTCGCGGAACCGGCGGGCTCGACGGAGGAAGCCTTGCGGGAAATTACGGAAAGGCAGCTACCCGGAGCCCCGCCGCCCCGTATCCTTATCGGCGGATCGCTTTATTTCGCCGGCAACGTGCTTGCCGACAACGGCACTCCACCGAAATAAGGGTCCTTTTCGGAAACAGCAAAAAACCCGGCTGCAGGGGACAACCGGGTTTTTCGAGGTCATGCTGCGTAAAAAGGCTTAAGCGGCGCCGGAGATCCAAGCCGAAAGGGCAGTCTTCGGAGCGGCCCCGACCTTGATGTCGGCCACTTCACCGTCCTTGAACATCGCGAGCGTCGGGATCGAGCGTACGCCGAACTGGGCTGCCAGTTCCGGGTTCTCGTCGATGTTCAGCTTGGCGACCTTCACCTTGCCTGCCAGCTCGGTGGCAATTTCTTCGAGGCTCGGAGCGATCATTTTGCAGGGACCGCACCATTCAGCCCAGAAGTCCACGACCACCGGCTCGGCCGAATTCAGGACTTCGGACTGGAAATTGCTGTTATCGACTTTCACGGTAGCCATAGGGCTCTCCTTCACGATTCTCTGTTGGTGTAAATGTGAGACGGGCGCTCAAAGTTTTCAATGGCGGTCATCTCACTTTGTTTTGAGTTCTGCAAGCGAACGTGACAGGAGTTCCGGTGGTAGGGTAATAACGGCAGCTGTTTCGGTATAAACGAGGATGCAGTCGAGGTCTTTTGCCGGATAAAGCGGCTTCAGGATTTCTCGGTATATGGCAAGCTGGGCGCGATGGGAAAATGGCACGTCGTCTGGCGTCTCTGGCGGAACGCGATTGGTCTTGTAGTCGAGAATGATCACCCGATCTTCCGTCACCACGAGCCGGTCTATTCGCCCGGAAATGGCATAGTCCTTTCCCTCCAGAGCCAGGGTCCCCATGATCGAGACCTCGGCCTGGCTCTTTTCGGAAAAGATTGGCCGGAGCTCGGCCTGCGAAAGCACCGACATGACGCTGGCCACGAGATTGTCTCGCTCGGCTGCCGGCCAGAAGCGTGCGGCCCGCTCCGCATAGCGCCGGGCGGCGGTCTCCCGCTCGGCCTCGGGAAACTCCGTCAGCATCTGCAGCATGCGGTGTACGAGCCGGCCCTTTTGCAATGCGAGGCCGACACTTTTTTCTTCGCGGAAGAGCGGTGACGTGACGATCAGATCGTCGGCATCGTCATCGATCATGGCGCCGGCACCCGAAGGGCTCAAGGGACGTGGCAAAAGCGTCTGCGGCGGTAGCGCCCTGGAGAGGGCGGCAGGCAGAGCGCTTTTGTCTCCTGACGCCGGGAGCCTTTCCTGACTTTTCTCGATCCTGCCGGCAGTTCCAGGCAGCCGCCATTGAAAGCCACTCCATTCCCCGTCCGCACCGGAGAACTGCACCGGCTTGCAGCGGTTTTCGTCGGCTGAGAGCGCCCTGGCAATCATGGCCTGCCAGGTGTCGGGATTGTCGATCTTGCCGCGGTAGCCGCAGACGATCAGCCGGTCGGCGGCGCGAGTCATGCCAACGTACAGAAGCCGGCGGTATTCTTCCTCGGTCGACCGTCTTATCCGCTCGTCATCGGCCGCCGTGAGGGCATTGGCGAGCCCCTTCCCCGGAACCCAGGCCGGCACTTCCTCACCCGCAATCCTCAGCAATCTGAACTTTGGCACATGGGAGGAAATGAACGCTTTCGAACCGCTGTCCACGAGAAAGACGACCGGTGCTTCTAGCCCCTTGGAGGCATGCACGGTCATAATTCTAATCTCGTTTCGTCCGCCGTCCTGCTCGCGTTTCACCTCGGGAGATTCCAGCTCAAGCGTGGAAACGAGGGCTTGCAGCCCAGGCAGACCGTTGGTTTCGTGATCCAGGGCGAAGGTTAGAAACTCGTCGAGGATGTCGCCGGCTTCGGTGCCGAGCCGACCAAGGAATTTACGCCGGCCGCCATACTGGCCGAGAATCCGTGCAAAGAGATCATGCGGGCTGACCTCCCGCGAAAGCGTCAGGAGATGCTGTAGCCGGTCCGCTGCATTGCGGAACCGCAAAGGCTGTTCTTCCGCCAGGCCGTTGAGTTGTGTCCAGGCGCTCGCATTCGCCGGGCGAAGCGCTGCGATCTCGAAGACATCTTCTTCCGAAAGGTTGAAGAGCGGACTTTTCAGGAGAGCGACGAGCGACAGATCGTCCTGAGGAAGCAGCAGGAAACGCCCGAGCGCCAGCAGGTCCTGCACGGCGATGTGGCTGGTCAGCCGCAACCGATCCGCACCGGCGACAGGAATGTTGTCGCGCCGTTTCAACGCCCGGGTGAGCGCATTGACGAAAGCGTCGCGCTTGCGGACGAGCACGAGGATATCACCGGGCTCGATCAGTCGCTCGACGCCCTTCTCGATAATGGTTTCGCTGCCGATCATTTCGCCGATCCGGTTGGCGATCCGGCTTGCAAGAATGGCGGACGGGGCCTTATCGGGCGTCGAGTCGAAAGGCGCGGTCCAATCCTCCTCCTGCTCGGAGGCTTCCGGCATCACGACGTCCCAGAAATCGACGGCCCCGGGGTGACCGATCCGGTTGGAGCGGTGCTGAACGGGCTCGCCCAGCGCGCTGAGACCCCTCGAATTCTCTTCCAGCGAAAACACCTGGTCGACGGCGGCCAGCACGTCGGCGGTGGAGCGGAAGGAGAGGGGAAGCCGTACCGGATGGAACGGCTGACCGCTTCCCGTCACCCGCCTTTCGGTTTCGCTGCGCTCCTCGGCAAAACGTTCCGGCCGCGCGCCCTGGAAAGAATAGATAGATTGTTTCTCGTCCCCAACGGCGAAGATCGTGCGCCGGGCCGCCCGCGCGCTGGCCCCGGAATAGAAATCCTCGGCAAGCGACTTGATGACCGTCCACTGAACAGGGCTGGTATCCTGCGCCTCGTCGACAAGGATGTGGTCGATGCCCTGATCGAGCTTGTAGTGCACCCATGCACCGACGCCCTCACGGGTGAGGAGCTCTGCGGTACGGGCTATCAGGTCTTCGAAATCCAGCAGACTGCGCCGTTTCTTGAGGTCCTCATAGTCTTCGTTGAGCCGCCGGGCGAGCGCCAGTGCCGCCTTGGTTGCTTCGAACATGCGGATAAGCCGCAGCCGGTCCCGGCATGCAACGATATGCATGCGGGCGGCTTCGATCGCTTGCGCCAGCTCCGGCGCGGTTGTGACCATCGCTTTGGCAATCAGCGAGCTGTCCGCCTTCGGCTTGCCTTCGCGTGTCAGGAAAATCTGGTCGAGATGCTGAGCCCGCTTGAAGACGTCGGGCTCCCTCTGGACCATCCGAAGCCCGTAGGCCACCTCCGTTACCTTTTGCCCCCCTTTCTGGTCGGCCAGGGCCAGATAGAGGTCGAGCGTCAGGCCTGAAAGAGCTGGCAGCGGCCAATAGCCGGCTGCGATGCTCTCTTCGGTATCCGCCGGCTGAAGCCCGAAGGCGCGTTTCAATTCAACGCCGACGCCACCGTGGCGCTCCGCCCGCGCGACGAAGCGGCGGATCGCGGTGCGGTTCGAAATAATGTCGGACAGCAAGGTCTCGAGGCCGAATTCGTCACCGAGATCGAGTACATGCGCGAACGCTTCCGCAAGTTCCGGGTCCTCTTCCGCGGACGTGGCGGTCAGCAGGGAGCGGCGGGCTTCCGCCAGCAGCGCGGATGCTGCGCGGTCGTCGAGAACCGAAAAGTGGCCGGCAACATTGGCTTCAAGCGGGAACTGGTGGAGCAGCGCCTCGCAAAAGGCGTGGATCGTCTGGATCTTCAGGCCGCCCGGCGTCTCCAGCGCCTTTGCAAACAGCCGCCGTGCTTCGGCAAGTTTAAACGAATCCGGCTCCTGTCCTTCGATGGCTGCGATTCTTTTCCGCAGTTCGTCGTCGGAGAGCACCGTCCACTCGGACAACCTCTGAAAGACGCGGTTCGACATTTCCGACGCCGCAGCCTTCGTGTAGGTGAGGCAGAGGATGGAGGAGGGCCGGCATTCGGAAAGCAGAAGCCGGATGACACGCTGGGTCAGAACATGGGTCTTGCCGGAGCCGGCATTGGCCGATACCCAAGCGGAACTGACCGGATCGGAAGCCAGCGACTGCTGCACTGTCGTCCAGTCGATCCACCGCAGCGGATCGTCGTCCTCGGGAAGGTGGTCATTCATCCGTTTCGGCCTCCCCGTCGTCATCCGCGGTGGACCATTCCGCCACACGGGCAAGGTGGTCGTATTCGCCGCCGAAATCGCCTTGCATGAACGGGATCAGCCGGGATGCGAAGCCGGCTTGACCGGTGCGCAACGCAACGACGAAACGAGTAAGCTGCTCAAGCGATTCCTGGGCCAGATCCAGGGCTGATTTGGGCTGGCGTTTCGCCGTTGCGTTTGCATCCTCGTTGTTGACCTTTTCCGACTTGAAACGGTCTCCGGGCCGCAGGCGGACATAGACGAGGTCCTTCGGCTGCAGCAGCCCCGCGTCACGGAATGCCCCCGCCATCAGGGCGGCTGCTTCGAGCGCCAGCTGGGGGTCGAGCAACGCCCGTGCCTGCGAGACGGACGGGCTGAGGCCGGTTTTGTAGTCGATGAGATCGGCCTGGCCGGAGCCCGTGATGTCGATGCGGTCGGCAATGCCGGTGACGCGTATGCCGGCAGGCTCCAGCTCCCAGCCGGCGCCGACTTCCGTCAAGGTCTTGCGGACGTCCGGAGCGCGGCCGGTTTCCCAATCGAGGAACGCCCGGGCGACGTGCCGGAAACGCGGCCGCCAGACCTGATCGATATGCGGCGGCAATTGTGCGGCGTCGAAAAGCTCCTCGGTGATTCGCTTCATCGCTTCGCTTGCTGCCGGCGATCCGGGTTGGTGGCCTTCGCGGGTATGGCGATCGATGATGGCGTGATAGAGCGTGCCGCGTTCCGAGGCGCCTGGATCTTGATTGAATGGTGCAAGCGGATCGAGCTGCAAGACGCGGCGGGCGTAGACGGAATAGGGGTCGCGGCGCAGCCGACCCACTTCGCTGAATGAATATTTCGTCGGCTGCAGCTCGGCCGGCGGTTTCGGAGCAGGGCGCTTGGCTTGATCCTGCCTCTCGCCTGCATCGATGACCGCGGCCCAGTCGCGATATTGCTGACCGCGGGCTTTCAGCTCGTCAGCGAAGGACTTGCCGCCGAGCGCAAGCAGCCTCTGCAGCCAGCGCGAGGCCACGGTCGGGGTGGAACCCTGGCGCAACGAACGCGACAGGATAAGGTGGCGGGTTCCGCAGGCCATTTCGAAGTCGTGAGCCAGCTGTCCTATGCGCCGCTCAGGCGGCTCAAGGCCCATATCCGTCTTCATCGTCCGGGAAAGGAAGGGGTTGTTCACCGTCTGGCCGGGCCAGGAGCCCTCGTTCAGCCCGCCGAGGATCATCATGTCGACGCTCTGCAGGCGGGCTTCCAGCGTGCCGAAGATGAAGACACGCGGATGGCTGAGGGAGCGTGGCTTTACCGCTTCCCCCGTCGTCAGCGCCATCACGATATCGACCCATTGCGGCCCGTCCGCCTCCATCTGGCCGTCCGTGTCGATGACCTCCGACAGGAGGCTCGCCAGCCGCTCCCCCGCTTCGCTTGACCAGAGGGCAGCGAGATTTCCCTTTTCGTCTATGCAGATCGCCTCCAGCGCCCGACCGGTTCGCTCCGCCCAGTCGGAAAGGAGAAGACGGGTCGTCAGCCCGCGACCATCGGGACGTCTGCGAAGCAGCGCGCCGGCAAGCGGTTCCACCGCTTCGGATAGGCGGCGGGCCAGATCACGGGCCTGGTCTGCCGCTTCTCGGGTCAAAGAGAGCCGCCAACGGGGCGGGTGCCTGTCGTCCAACTGATCGGCGAGCTGCTTTTCAAGCAGCGGCTCCAGAGCGGATATGTCCATGTCGCCGACTCCCCCGCGCAGTGCCAGGACTTCCAAGGCTTCGACGGCGGTGCGCAGGTCGCCCGACGGAAGGCCGAGACGCAGGAGGGGATGCTTCAGAAGTCCGACGATGGCCACCGGATCTCCCGGTCGCAGCGTCGCTTCCAGCAGGAGCTGGGTGATCGTGCCTTGCGGCGTGCCGGAAAGGGGCGAGCCGGCCGAATCGTCTGCGATGACGCCGAAGCGTGCGAGTTCGGCGGTGACCCGGCGGGCAAGCATCCGGTCGGGCGTGATGAGCGCAGCTTGGCTGTCTCCGCCGTTTCTGCCGGGTTCCTCGAGCGCCAGACGCAGTGCAATCGCGATCGCGACGGCTTCTTCGCGTTCGTTGGCGGCCTCAATGAGGGATACTTCGGCGAATGCCCGCCCGAGTTGGTGAGGGTCAGCCGCTTCCCGCCAGCTATTCCAGCGATCGGTTGCCTTGGCGGGGACGAGGGCCTGCGAGATTGCGGTTGCCCGGAATATCAGTTCGTCCGGCACCTCACCCAGGATGCGGACATCGTCCCGCGTGACGCCGAGCTTCTGCAGCAGCCGCCATAGGCCGAATTGCGGGTGGCTGCGGCTTGCGGGTTCGGACAAGCCGTCGATGGCGTGTTCGCCAATCGTCGCCCATTGATCCGCCGGCATGGAAAGATCGAGACCGGGCAGGACCACGGTTCCGTTCGGCAGCCGGGAAATGGCTGCGATCAGATCGGCCGCAGCCGGCACGGAACCTGTGGAGCCCGCCACGATAACAGGCCCTTTGTGATCGCGTGTAGCGATCCTTTTAGCCTCGCCACGCAGGATTGCTGCCTGATGTCTTGCCGGCGAAGAACGTTTGAGTTCCTCCAGGCGCGCCGGCCAAAAGGCGCTGGCGATCGACAGGAACTCCGCAGTCAGCTGCCACCAGAGCGCATGTTCACCCGTGTTCAGGTTCTTCAAGTCAGACCAGTCGCGATCCTCGGTCTCGACCGCGGTGATGAGCTCGGAAAGCGCCCGAGCAAGCCAGATTGCATCGGCGGGGCTTGCGGGGGCCACAAGCGGCGATTCCGAATGTATGTCGAGCACGATCTTCGGAAGCTGGTTGCGCCAGGCAAGGATCAGCCGCCCGAGTTCCAGGAGGCTAGCGGTGCCGCCGATCGGCAACGCCAGATCCATTTCCTCCGGTGCCGCAAGGTCGAAATAGCCGCTGTCGTCGTCCGTTTCCCCAAGTGGACGAATGACCGGCAGGATCGTCGAGCGACCGCCGAGAAGATCGACGAATTCCGAGCGCAACACGCGGGCGGAACGCCGCGTCGGCACGAAGATCGTTACATTTGCGAGCGAAAGCGGTTCGGAAGGATCGTAACGGAACGTCTCATCGAGGCGCCCTTCACAAAGGGCAGTGGCCAGCGTTTTCAGAAACGGCGCGCCCGGCGGGATGGAAAACACGCGTTTCTGCCGCATATCCACGGCTCAGGCTCCCGCTGAATGGCGGGTAATGACCGCCTCGGCGGCAGGCAGGGCTTCCGGTGTGCCGACGGTAATCCATTCTCCCTCCATCATCATGCCGAACAGGCGGCCTTTTTCGATCGCCCGGTCGAAATAGATGTTGAGATTGAAGGCATCCGCCGGCGCCTCATCGAGGAGGGAGGAATGCATGACGATCGCGCCGGCATAAACGACTGGGTTATCGCCGCCATCGGCATAACGAAAGAGGCGCCCATCCGGGTCGAGCTGAAAATCCTTCTTGCCGTTGTGGCCGGTGGTCCGTTCGAGGGGGACGCAGAGGAGTGCCAAATCCATCGCATTCGGATCGAAAAATTCGGCAAGGCGCTGAAGGTTCGTCTTTGCGCTTGGTTTTTCGCCGATCCAGAAAAGATCGGCATTCATGACGTAGAGGAGACCCGGATCCAGCAGTTTGAGCCCCTTGGCGAGGCCTCCGCCGGAATTCATCAACGCCGCACGTTCATCCGAGATCACGATTTGCAGACGGGGATAAGCTGCAAGATGTGCCTCCATCATGCCGGCAAAATGGTGGACGTTGACGGCCGCGCGCCTGACGCCGGCATCCGCCAGAGCGTCGAGCGCATAATCGATCATCGGCTTGCCGGAGACGGGCACCAGCGGCTTGGGCATCGTATCGGTGATTGGCCGCAAACGGGTGCCGAGGCCTGCGGCAAGTACCATGGCCTGTTGGATGGTGGTCATGCCTGCTGTTTTAGAGCCGTGGCTATGATTCGGGTAGCTCTATTCCGACCTTCTTGCACCATTCCCGCAGAGGCGTCAGGGTTTCGTGCTTTAAAGCGGTTGCAAGGTAACCAAGCGTGCGGGGCATGTGCTTCATATAGCCCGGTTTGCCATCCCGCTGCATGAGCCGCACCCAGAGGCCCGAAAGCTTGCAATTGCGTTGAGCCGCCATGATCGCCCAGGCTTTGTGGAAAGCCGGTTCGTCGAAGGCGCCGAGCGAGCGTCGTAGGGTCACGTAGTCGACCATCATCTGGTCGGCGAGCGGTTTTGGTATGTCGACCCGCGCATCCTGGACGATCGACGCAAGATCATAGGCCGTCGGACCGATCATCGCATCCTGAAAATCGATCAGCCCGACGCGGTGCACGCCCGACTCGTTTGGGCGCCAGATGATATTGGGTGAATGGAAGTCGCGCAGCAGAAGGTTCTTTTCGGAACCTTCCAGCTCCCGGATCAGGCCAGCCCAGATTGCAAGATAGTCCTCCCGCTCTTCTTCGGTCGCCGGAGTGCCGCGTTTCCACGGCAGATGCCAGTCGACAAGAAGCCGAGCTTCCATAGCCATTGCGGTCGGATCGAAGTCCGGAATGTGGTGGATATGGCTTTCGCCGACGGGCAGGTCCTGCCGCATCTCGTGGCTGTGCAGAAAAGCAAGACATACGACGCTTTCACGGTAGCGCTCCGGGATCGGTCGACCGTTCGCGTCCAGGACGCCTTCGCTGCCGAGGTTCTCGATCAGCAAAATGCCCTGGTCATAGTCGACATGCAGGACCTGCGGCGCAGCCAGCCCCAGTTCGCGCAGATACTGGGCGATGGCGACGAAAGGATAGGCGTCTTCGGCCAGATGCGCCACCTTGGGGTAAGGTTTGCCGTCGAGTACGGCCGGACCTGCGGGCGGCTTTGGCCAGTCCATCAGGATCAGTGTCTCGCCAGCCGATGTCGTGATCTTCTCGTAAGCCCGCATCGAGGCGTCGCCGGTCAGGAAACGGCGCCGAGCGTTATCATGACCATGCTTGCTCAAAAACGCACGGATCGCCAGAACCCGGCGGACGCGCTTCATCTGGGCTTCCGGTCCCCTAATCGTTGCTTGTCGCCCGCCTTCATGATGTTCGAGGCGCAGGGAGATACGTGTGGAGGGCAACAGGTCGTCGGCGATTTCCGGCCACTCGACAAGGCAGATGCCGTTTGCGAGCGCTTCATCGAAACCGAGCTCATCCAGCTCGGAGGCGTGACCGAGCCTGTAGAGGTCGAAATGCGCCACCGGAATCCGCAGGTCGTAGCTCTGCACGAGCGTGAAGGTCGGGCTTGGGACTTCCAGCTCGTCATCGTCGGCCAATGCCCGCAGCAAAGCGCGGGCAAGTGTGGATTTGCCGGCGCCGAGATCGCCGGAAAGAGCCAGCCAGTCGCCTTGCCTGAGCGCAAGTGCCAAATCTTCCCCCAGCCGAATCGTGTCGGCTTCGTTGGCAAGAAGAAGCGTTAAATCCGTGGCGCCCGTCATTCGGCGGCGACGGAATGTGTCTTGCCGGCGGCGCTCGGAACGCGGCAGGTGACGGTCGTCCCCTGGCCCGGCTGGCTGTCGATCGTGACGTCACCGTGATGCAGATTGACGAAGCTTTCGACGATCGACAAGCCGAGGCCCGCGCCGCTGCGCTTGCCACCCTTGGCGCTGGAGGAGAAGCGGTTAAAGACGTTCTTCAGTATTTCTTCCGGGATGCCGGGGCCTCTGTCGGTCACGGAGAAGAATACGTCATTGGGGGTGCGCCAGCAATTGAGGGTGATGGCTGACCCTTCCGGCGCAAAATTCGTTGCATTGGTGAGCAGCTTTATGAGGATCTGCTTCAGCCGTTGCTGGTCCGCGACGATCGTGCCCAGGCCGGCCGGCGCGGTGATGGCAAGCGTAACTCCGTTTTCGTGCAGCCGATCGGCAATCTGCATTGCCACGTCATCGAGCAGATCGTCGATGGCCAGTTCCGAATAATGGAGCTGCATGATGCCTGCATCGACGGTCGCAAGGTCTAGAATGTCGTTGACGATCGTCAGCAGGACCGAGGACGACGTCGAGATGTGGTCGATATATTCCGATTGCCGCTCGTTGAGAGGACCGATGCCCGGCGTCTTCAGGAGATCCGTAAAACCGATGATATTGGTGAGCGGCGAGCGAAGCTCGTAGGATACGTGCTGCACGAAATCGTTCTTGATCTCGTCGGCCTTCCGCAACGCTTCGTTCTTCTCCTTCAGCGCCCGTTCGGCCCGCGCACTTGCCGTCATATCGACAAAGGTGAACATCGTCTGGGCGTTCGGCAGCGGGGTCACGGCATAGTCGAGGACCAGGCCCGAATAGAGCTCGAAGGTTCCCTGAAGCGAGGGCCGTTCGTCATCGAAATTGGTCAGCATCTGGCCAAACCGGCGCCAGCCGTCCGGCTTGTCGTAGGACGGCGCGCAGGCCGCCTCGATCGCCTTGATGTGAGTGTTCGGCTTGGCTTCGTCGGCCGTGATGCCCCACAGCGCCCGGAAGGCCGGGTTGGAGAGACGGATGCGCCCGTCCGGACCGAAAACGGCAACGCCTTCGGAGAGGTGGTCGATGGTTTCGCCCTGAACCTTGACCAATGTATTGTAGCGGGTTTCGAGGCTCACCTGCTCGGTCAGGTTTTCAAAGACCCATGTGGCGCCGCCCTGCGGATGCGCCGTGGCAATCACGCGCAGCGTCTGGCCATTCGGTAGATGCCAGAGGTCCGTCTGCGTGTCCGGCGAGCGGTACACGGAAAGCGCGGTTTCCTTCCAGCTCCGCCAGTTGAGCTGCTCCGGCAATTTGCCTTCGCTGCGCAATTTGTCCAGCAACTCACTATTGTCCGGCCGCGAATCCAGGAAGGGAAGGCTTAGGCCCCAGAGCTGGGCAAAGGCCTGATTATAGAACTGCAGCCGGCGGTCCCCATCGAAAATCGCAACCGGGGTTGCGAGGTGATCAAGAGTTTCCGCATGACTTCTCAGCGTTCGCTTCAGTTCCTCGCGCACCGCTTCCGCCTCGGACACGTCTATAGCCATGCCCGCGGAACCGCCCGGCATGACGACGTCCACAACATCGAACATGGTCCGGTTGCCATGCACCACTGTCGAAATCCGGTCATGGAAAGGTGAGGCCGGCGTCGCGGCCGCCTTGATCTTTTCGCGGGCGATCGTGCCGAGGAATTCGCGTCCCTCTTCGATTGCCCGATCTGGCGTGGGCGCTTCGACGGCGTCGCCATAGGCGTGGTTGACCCAGCTGAGTTTACCTTGATGGTCTCGCCGCCATACCGGCTGTTCGATCGCATCGAGCAGCGAGTGGAATAGGGAAATCGAGCCGGCAAGCCGTTCGCGTTCGATTTTCAGTTCGGCAAGCTCGGCGCGCAAGTTATTGAGCGCGATAAAGCGCACAAAAGCCTTGCCACCCGAAACGCGGCCCTGAACCTCGAGAATCTCGTCCCGGTTGGTCTCGACGATCATATCGAAGGTGCGTGCTTCGCTGCGAAGAAGCTCAATCGACTTTTCGAGTTCGCCTGCAGATAGGCTGCGAAGCCAGCGGCCGAACGCCAGGAAGTCGCGATCCTGCTGTGGAGCTCCGGTCTCCGCTGGCAGCTGGCCGAGGAACTCGGGCTTCGATGCTCCGCCCTCCCAGATGACGATGCGTCGGTTCTTGTCGGCGATCAGGGCCTCATATTTGGAAATGCGTTGTTGTGCATCCGAAAGTGCGCTGCGCATTTCCTGCGTCTCGGCCTCCATATTGCCCCGTTGACGCACCAGCCAGACAGCGGAAAGAAGCGCGGCGCCAAGTGCGCCGAGGACGACCGATGAAACCACGACTTCGGTTGAGGAAAAGAGGCGGGTCGCTTCCGTGGCGGACTGCTGCGCAAGAGCAGCTGTCGCAAGTCCAGAGAGAGCGGTTCCCGAAAGAATGGCGCTGCCGAAGCGGGCGAGACGATTGAATCCGCCCGCAGCCGCTCCGTCATCCGGATCTCCGGATACGGATTGCGAGGCCGGAGAACCAACTCCGTCGCAAGAGGGATCGGCCTGCTTGAACAGGCTCGTTATTTTTACCGACATAACCGGTCTGTCTCCGTCCAATTGCCGCTCATCGACAAGACATACCATTTCGTGCCTTGCCCGGAGCCGACGACCTGAGGTCGACGGGCCGGAACCGCACGAATCATTCATAAAAGGATACTTGTTAAGGGAATCGCCGGGAAGGGATTCGGCCAAAAAAGAGGCCGCAGCCTATTGTCAAGGCTGCGGCCGCTACATGTTGTGGATTAACCGGCTACCGATTAATAGCGGTAGTGTTCCGCTTTGAACGGCCCTTGAGTCGACACGCCGATATAGGCAGCCTGTTCCTCGGAAAGTTCGGTCAGCTTCACGCCGAGCTTATCGAGGTGCAGGCGCGCGACCTTCTCGTCGAGGTGCTTCGGCAGGATATAGACCTGGTTCTGGTACTGACCCTGGTTGGTGAAGAGCTCGATCTGCGCCAAAGTCTGGTTGGTGAAGGACGCGGACATCACGAAGGACGGGTGACCCGTCGCGTTGCCGAGATTCAGGAGGCGGCCTTCCGACAGCAGGATGATGCGGTTGCCCTTCGGGAACTCGATCAGGTCGACTTGCGGCTTGACGTTGGTCCACTTTAGGTTACGGAGTGCTGCGACCTGGATCTCGTTGTCGAAGTGACCGATATTGCCGACGATCGCCATGTCCTTCATCGCGCGCATGTGCTCGATGCGGATGACGTCCTTGTTGCCGGTGGTGGTGATGAAGATGTCTGCCGTCGAAACCACATCCTCGAGCACCACGACTTCAAAGCCGTCCATCGCTGCCTGCAGCGCGCAGATCGGATCGACTTCCGTGACCTTGACGCGGGCGCCGGCTCCGGCGAGCGAAGCGGCCGAACCCTTGCCCACGTCACCGTAGCCACAAACGACGGCAACCTTGCCGGCCATCATCACGTCGGTACCGCGACGAATGCCGTCGACCAGCGACTCCTTGCAGCCGTATTTGTTGTCGAACTTCGACTTGGTGACGGAATCGTTGACGTTGATCGCCGGGAAGGGCAGCAGGCCCTTCTTGGAGAGTTCGTAAAGGCGGTGAACGCCGGTCGTCGTCTCTTCCGTGACGCCCTTGATGGCGTCGCGCTGCTTGGTGAACCAGCCCGGCGAAGCCTTCAGGCGCTTCTTGATCTGTGCGAAGAGGATTTCCTCTTCTTCCGAACCCGGGTTCGACAACACGTCCTCTCCGGCTTCGGCGCGGGCGCCAAGCAGGATATACATGGTGGCGTCGCCGCCGTCGTCGAGGATCATGTTCGAGAAGCCGCCATCGGCCCACTGGAAGATCTTGTCGGTATATTCCCAGTATTCGGTCAGCGACTCGCCCTTGACGGCGAAGACGGGGATGCCGGCTGCCGCGATCGCGGCTGCAGCGTGATCCTGCGTCGAAAAGATATTGCAGGATGCCCAGCGGATTTCAGCGCCGAGTTCCTTCAAGGTTTCGATCAACACCGCCGTCTGGATGGTCATGTGCAGCGAACCGGTGATGCGAGCGCCCTTCAACGGCTTCGATTCGCCGAATTCGGCGCGGCAGGACATCAAGCCTGGCATTTCAGTTTCGGCAATGTCGAGTTCCTTGCGGCCGTAGGCGGCAAGATTGATATCCGCGACGACGTAATCCTTTTCAGTGCTCATGAAGCTCTCCAGGTGTTCGATAACGCTTGCCTCGCGTGCAGGACGCGCGACAGATCGCCCAGGCAGGCGAAGGCTGCCAGCGGTTTAGCAGGCTTACGGTCACGAGGCAACCAGGATATAAAGAAGTCTTTATATCTTTATATCAGGACGAAATGACGAGAAAGGTTAGGCTTCTTCGCCGAATTTGTTCGCTACGAGCTGTCCGAGCGCTTCCAGCGCCTCAAGGGCCTGCTTGCCGGCAGCGGCAACCTCGATGGTGCAGCCGGTGCTTGCGGCGAGCATCATCAGCCCCATGATCGATGTTCCGCCGACCGTCGTGCCGTCCTTAGAGACGGTGATCTGCGCATCGAAGCTTTCGACCATCTGCACAAATTTAGCGGATGCGCGGGCGTGCAGGCCGCGCTTGTTGACGATCAGGAATTCGCGGGAGAGGGAGGACGACATCCGGGCGTTGGTTCTCATTTGCCGCTGAGGACACGGCTTGCGACATTGATATATTTTCGGCCGGCCTCCGACGCTTCGGCGAGGGCCTTGTCCATGTTGTTGTCGCTGCGCACCCCGGCAAGTTTGATGAGCATGGGCAGATTCATGCCGGCGATAACTTCCGTCTTGCCGCTTTCCATGACGGAAATGGAGAGGTTGGAAGGGGTGCCGCCGAACATGTCGGTAAGGATGATGACGCCATGGCTGTCATTTGCCTTGCTCACGGCATCGACAATGTCCTGCCGGCGTTGGTCCATGTCGTCTTCGGGGCCGATCGATACGGTTTCGATGAATTTCTGAGGTCCGACGACATGCTCGACTGCATGACGAAATTCCTCAGCCAGCTTGCCATGAGTGACAAGCACAAGTCCGATCATGAAAACTGCCCCCTGCTATGGAAACTCGCGGCATTATCGCATCGCAATAAAGCCGTCCAGCGGTGGGAAGCCATCTTCTCCATGTAGAATCGAAGTTCAAGTTAAAAAATCAGGCGGCCGGACAATCAAAAGGGGATTTCACCGTGGAGATCGGAGGCAAACGCTGCGAGAACCGC
The DNA here is from genome assembly GCF_004343065.1 of Neorhizobium sp. S3-V5DH. Lineage (NCBI taxonomy): Bacteria > Pseudomonadati > Pseudomonadota > Alphaproteobacteria > Hyphomicrobiales > Rhizobiaceae > Neorhizobium > Neorhizobium sp. S3-V5DH. The sequence continues at coordinate 27,368 of NZ_SMCL01000008.1, read as the reverse complement.
AAGCGGATCAGGCGTTCCTTGCCATATCCTGATGAGCGGAAGCTCTCCGATGCCGGCAATGGAGAAACGTTCGTTTTCGGGTGGGAGCCGCTCGCTTTCCGGATGGGGGATGACTGCCACGGCGAGATCGAGTACGGCGGCCGCAATGCTCTCAACCTTTGCAATGCCGCTGCCGCGTAATTCGATAAGCTCCGCGATCGGGTCGGGACGGCTTGCGACGAGCTGCTCACCGTGGCGAGAGACGAAAACCTGGTCGTCGGCGACCAAAGCCGCAAAGGCACCCTGTCTTCGGGCTGCGGCGATGCAGGCGAAGGCGAGCATGGATTTGCCGCTGCCGGAAGGCCCAGTGAACAAAATTCCGCGCGTGCCCAGAACCACGGCCGTGGCGTGGATGTTGAGCGTGCCTCCGTTCATTGCGTTTCGCCGGCCGGCAGCGAGAGGACGAATCGCGCACCCGACGTGGCGCCGGTTTTCGGGTCGTGCAGGTTCTCAGCCTTCAGCGTACCGCCATGGGCTTCCGCGATCTGACGGCTGATCGACAGACCAAGGCCGGAATTCTGGCCGAAGCTCTCGCCTTCCGGCCGGTCGGTGTAAAAGCGCTCGAAAATCCGGTCGATATCTTCCGCCTGAATACCAGGGCCATTGTCATCGACGGTGATGGTGACGCTGTCCTTGATACGCGACAGGCGGATCGAAATGCGCCCCCCTTTCTCCGGTACGAAGGAGCGGGCATTTTCGATGAGATTGGTAACAATCTGCCCGAGGCGGAGATCGTGGCCGTTGACGAGATAGGCCGATTTGTTGCCACCCTTGCGGTCGACCGCCAGGTCGATCTCTACCGGCTTGCGTCCGGTTCGTATCTGGCGCGAGATATCGACCAGATTGCCGAGCAGGTTTTCCATGTTGACCGATGAGGCATCGGAACGGGCAAGCTCCGCATCAAGCCGCGAGGCGTCGGAAATGTCGCTGATGAGGCGATCGAGGCGGCGCACGTCGTGGAAGATAATCTCCGTCAGCCGCTGCTTCGACTCCTCCGACTTGGCAAGAGGCAGGGTTTCCACCGCGCTTCGCAGCGAAGTGAGCGGGTTCTTGAGTTCGTGGCTGACGTCCGCTGCAAAACTCTCGATCGCATCGATCCGATCATAAAGCGCGTTGGTCATTTCGCGCAGGGCGATCGAAAGGTTGCCGATCTCGTCCTGCCGGTAGGCAAAATCCGGGATCTCCTCGCGTTGCTTGGCCCCCCGCCGCACCCGGATAGCCGCTGCCGCGAGCCGCCGCAGCGGATTGGCGATAGTCGATGACAGGAGCAGCGACAGCAGGATGTTGACCAGTGTCGCGACGCCGAAGACCCGCATGATCGCCAGCCGCTCGGCATGTACGATCTTGTCGATATCGCCGGCCTGGGTCGAGAGCAGAAGTACGCCAAGGACAGCCCGGAAACGCTGGACAGGGACCGCGACGGATACGATCAACTCGCCGCGGTCGGTGACGCGCACCAGCGCTCCGCGCACGCCCGTCAGCGCATTCATCACTTCCGGATAAATCGAGCCGTCACCGCCCGGAGCTTCCTTGTAGACCGGCAAATTGCCCGGCTGCAGAAGGCGGTTGAAAAGGCTGCCGAACCATTCGCTCCAGGTCTGCGTCTCGTTTTCGACCGGTGGCAGGTCAAATCGCAGGACTTGGCCGCGCGAATAGAGATGGCGGGAGTCGAGCAGCAGATTGGCGTCGGCGTCGAAGATGCGGGCGCGCGTGCGGGTCGGCGAAATGAGACGCCGCAGGACCGGGGCCACCCGTTCCGGATCGATCGGAAAATCCAGATCCTCGTCGTTCGGCACCGGCGTAATGCTTTGGCCGGCCTGAAGTTCGAGAAGCTTTTGCGGATCGATGGTGATCGAGTTGGTGTCGACGGACGCGGAGGCCGAGATCGCCCCCGCAATGATCTCGCCTTGGGTCAGAAGGCTTTCCACCCGGGCGTCGATCAGTCCCTCGCGGAACTGGTTGAGGTAAAGGATGCCCGCGACGAGAACAACCGTCGCGGCGATGTTGAAAAACAGGATGCGGCGAGTGAGGCTGGAAAAGACGGCGTGGCCGAACACCCGGCGGATGAGCGTGAAAGGCCGCGACCAGAAACGCCGCGGCGCGCGGCGCGCCTCGACCTTCTCCGTTCTGGCCATTTCATTGTCGAATGTCTGATCTGCCACTGCAGTCCTTCCACCGGACCAATTATCTCTGGTCCGGCCGTGGCCTCAAGTTATCATGCCGCAAGGAAGCCTGTTTCAAGCCGCCTCGCGGAACCGGTAACCTACGCCGTAGAGCGTTTCGATCATATCAAAGTCGTTGTCGACCATCTTGAATTTCTTGCGCAGCCGTTTGATGTGGCTGTCGATCGTGCGATCGTCCACATAGACCTGCTCGTCATAAGCCGCATCCATCAGCGCGTCGCGGCTCTTCACGACTCCTGGCCGCTGCGCCAAGGAATGCAGGATCAGAAACTCGGTCACCGTCAGTGTCACCGGCTCGCCCTTCCAGGTGCATGTGTGACGCTCCTGGTCCATAAGGAGCTGGCCCCGCTCCAGCGTGCGCGCGGCCTGCTGATCCGATGCCACCTTTCCGCTTCCGACAGCCTGCGCTTCGCGGCTGCCCGCGCGGCGCAAGATCGCCTTCACCCGTTCCACCAGAAGACGCTGTGAGAACGGTTTGGTGATGAAATCATCGGCGCCCATCTTCAGTCCGAACAGCTCGTCGATCTCCTCGTCCTTGGACGTCAGGAAGATGACGGGCAGGTCCGACTTCTGACGAAGTCGCCGCAACAGTTCCATTCCGTCCATGCGCGGCATCTTGATATCGAAGATTGCCAGCTGCGGCGGGCGGGCGATCAGCCCGTCGAGCGCAGAGGCGCCGTCCGTATAGGTTTCAACCTTGTATCCTTCCGCCTCCAGTGCAATCGACACCGAAGTCAGGATATTGCGGTCGTCGTCCACGAGCGCGATTGTCTGCATGCTCTCCGTCTCCGTCACCATTTATGCGCATCTCCCGGAATCGCCCCAGCCCGGGGGCTTCAGCCGATGCGCTTCTTGAGTATAAAGGTGGAACAAATTGTGGCAAAGATAAAGGGGCGGCTTACGATCCTAGAATTGTATCAGAAATTCGACGTGCCGCTAACGCGGGATTAAAACCATCCTTAAACCGATTTAAAGAGTAATAAATTTTTTTAAATCGATTAATTAATTGATATTGCTAGGCAATTTTAGGAATTGCCCTTGCCCTTTCCGAAATCCCCCATTAATTTCGCGCCACGTTCAACTATAAGCGGAAGGAATGCGCGCATGGAGGAGTTTGGACTTCACAACCCGTCCAACGGGTTGGCGGCGATCGGTTTCGGCGATGTATCGCGTGTCAATTACAATTTGTCCGAAGTCGAGCTTTATGAAGAAGCCATTCGCCGCGGTGAAGCCGATCTGACGGCCGACGGCGCGCTGAGGGCCATCACGGGACAGCACACCGGCCGGTCCCCCAAGGACAAATTCATCGTCCGCGACGGCAATACCGAAGACCAGATCTGGTGGGACAATAACAAGCCCATGTCGCCGGAACACTTCGAGGTCCTGCGGAAGGACATGCTCGCCCATGCCGCTGGCAAGGCTCTCTATGTGCAGGATCTGATCGGCGGCGCCGATCCGGAAAATGCGCTTCCGACCCGTATGATCACGGAACTGGCCTGGCACGCGCTGTTCATCCGCAATCTTTTGATCCGGCCGAACCGCGCCTCTCTCGAAAACTTCGTGCAGAAGCTGACCATCATCAACCTCCCGAGCTTCCGCGCTGACCCGGCCCGCCACGGTTGCCGCTCGGAGACGGTCATTGCTTGCGACTTGACCAATGGCCTGGTTCTGATCGGCGGCACGTCCTATGCGGGCGAGAACAAGAAGTCAGTTTTCACGGTCCTGAATTATTTGTTGCCGGCCAAGGGCGTCATGCCGATGCACTGCTCGGCAAATGTCGGCTCGGCGGACGATACCGCCGTTTTCTTCGGCCTTTCGGGGACCGGCAAGACGACGCTTTCGGCTGATCCCAGCCGAACCCTTATCGGCGACGACGAGCATGGTTGGGGCGAGACCGGCGTCTTCAATTTCGAAGGCGGCTGCTATGCCAAGGCAATCAGGCTATCTGCCGAGGCGGAACCGGAAATCTATGCCGCGACCCGCAGGTTCGGCACCGTGCTCGAGAATGTCGTGCTTGACGAGAACCGCGTTCCGGACTTCAACGACAGCTCGCTGACCGAAAACACCCGCAGCGCCTATCCCCTGCATTTCATCCCGAACGCATCGGAAACCGGCCTTGCACCGCATCCGAAGACGATCATCATGTTGACGGCCGATGCCTTCGGCGTCATGCCGCCGATCGCCAAGCTGACGCCGGAACAGGCCATGTATCACTTCCTTTCCGGTTATACCGCCAAGGTCGCCGGTACGGAAAAAGGCGTGACAGAGCCGGAGGCCACCTTCTCGACCTGCTTCGGCGCTCCCTTCATGCCGCGCCATCCGGCCGAGTACGGCAATCTGCTCAAGGAGCTGATCGCCCGTCACGGCGTCAATTGCTGGCTGGTCAATACCGGTTGGACCGGCGGCGCTTACGGCGTCGGTCGCCGTATGCCGATCAAGGCAACCCGCGCTCTGTTGACCGCCGCTCTCAACGGCAGTCTCAACAGCGCCGAGTTCCGCACGGATCCGAATTTCGGTTTTGCGGTGCCCGTTGCCGTCGAGGGTGTCGACAACTCTATTCTCGACCCGCGCTCGACCTGGGCCGACGGCTTGGCTTACGACGTTCAGGCGCAGAAGCTGGTTTCGATGTTCATTTCGAACTTCGAGAAGTTCGAGGATCACGTCGACAGCGAGGTGCGCGACGCGGCGCCTGGATTTCTCGTCGCCGCCGAATAAGCTCAAGCAATGATTCACGTGGAACCGCCGGCTGCTCAGCTGGCGGTTTTCTTTTTGCCGGCTTTGTGGGAAAGATGCGGCCAAACGCAAAGACCCGTCGATCATGGCCAGCAATCCCCTCGTTATCAACAGCCGCATTACCATCGCCGGATGGGAATTGACCGAGCAGTTCGTGCTTGCCGGCGGTCCGGGCGGGCAGAACGTCAATAAGGTCTCCACAGCCGTTCAGCTGTTCTTCGATATCGCCAATTCCCCCTCGCTGCCTGAGCGAATCAAGGCAAATGCCCTCAAGCTTGCCGGAAAACGGGTGTCGAAGGACGGTGTGCTGATGATAGAAGCGAGCCGTTTCCGGAGCCAGGAGCGCAACCGCGAAGAGGCGCGCGAGCGGTTGAAGGAACTGATCCTGGAGGCCGCCAAACCGCCGCCGCCGCCAAGAAAAGCCACCAAGCCGACCAAAGGTTCGGTCGAGCGCCGGCTGAAGGAGAAGTCCGGCCGCTCGGAGGTGAAGAAAATGCGGGGCCGCCCCACCGGAGATTGACTTGGCAACGCTATCGAACGGCATACGTCATCTGCCGGAATATCTGGATCGGCCGGCGCAGGAACGCCTGGTCGAGAGGATTCGCGCCATTGTAACGGAAGCGCCGCTCTATGTGCCGGAAATGCCCGGCACGGGAAAACCCATGTCGGTGCGCATGACGAATTGCGGGTCGCTCGGCTGGGTGACCGACAAGGATGGGGGCTATCGGTATCAACCGTTTCATCCGCTAACGGGGAAGCCATGGCCCGCCATTCCGCAGGAACTGATCGATCTGTGGACGTCGCTCTCGGACTACCCGAAAGCGCCGGAAGCCTGTCTCGTCAATTTCTATTCGGACGAGGCCAAGATGGGGCTGCACCAGGACAGGGACGAGATCGATCTGGCAGCGCCGGTTCTTTCGGTCTCACTTGGCAACAGCTGTCTGTTCCGGGTCGGTGGCTTGAGCCGCAAGGACCCGACGCGTTCCTTCCGGCTGGCGAGCGGGGATATCGTAGTGCTCGGCGGGGAAGGGCGGCTGGTCTTCCACGGCGTCGATCGCATCTATCCCGGCACGTCTACGCTTCTGAAGAACGGCGGCCGGATCAATCTGACCCTTCGCCGAGTCAACATCTAAAATTATCGATAGCCGCCGATCCATCGCCTACAATTTGCGGAGCGACACCGTTTCCACGAGGTGATTGCGCCCCTTACGCAGGATGAGGTCGGCGCGAGGACGCGTCGGCAGGATGTTCTGCCGCAGGTTCTTGAGATTGATGTTTTCCCAAAGCCCCTCGGCGACGGCGCGTGCTGCGTCCGCGTCAATGGCAGCGTATTTCTTGAAGAAGGAAGTCGGATCGCGGAAGGCGGTCTGGCGCAGTTTCATGAAGCGCTGGACGTACCAGGTATGAATCTGCTCCTCGTCCGCGTCGATATAGATCGAAAAATCGAAGAAATCCGAAACGATCGGCACGATCTTTCCATCGGCGGGCAACGCCCGCGACTGCAGGACATTGATGCCTTCGAAGATCAATATGTCCGGCCGGTCGACGAGAGTGAATTCGTTGGGCAGCACGTCATAGGTGAGGTGCGAATAGCGCGGCGCCTTGACGTTGGGCTCGCCTGCCTTGATCGCCGAAAGAAAGCGCAGGATGGCGCCCACGTCGTAGCTTTCCGGAAAACCCTTGCGCTCCATCAGGTTCTCGCGCTGCAGCACGGCATTGGGATGGAGAAAACCGTCTGTGGTGATCAGATCCACCTTCGGGCTCGACGGCCATCTGGCGAGCAATTCCTGCAGGATACGCGCTGTCGTCGATTTGCCGACGGCCACCGACCCGGCGATTCCAATGATGAAAGGCGTCTTGGTGACGTCCGAGAGGCTCAGGAAGCGGTTTCTCTGCTGGAATAGAAGCTGAGAAGCTTCGACATGCGAAGACAGCAGGCGCGAGAGCGAGAGATAGATCCGCCGCACCTCGTCGAGATCGATCGGGTCGTCGAGGGATCTAAGCCGCCCTACCTCGTCCGCCGTCAGCGTCAGGGGCGTATCGGCGCGGAACCTCGCCCATTCGTCAGCCGTGAATCGATGATAGGGCGAGTAATATTCGACAATCGCGTCCGGATCGGACGTTTCGGCGGATTGAGGTGCTATATTCATGATGTCGGCCGGCCCGCCTTTTCCTGGATCCCGGATTGACCGGTCCGCCGTTGAAGCTCTTCCAGGATATCCTGTAGCGGGATGCCGGCAATATTCAATACGACCATAAGGTGATAGAGGAGGTCCGCGCTTTCGCCGACCAGATCCTTCCGGTCCTGTGAGACTGCCGCAATGACCGTCTCGACGGCCTCTTCGCCAAGCTTCTTGGCGGCCTTCATCTGCCCGGCGGCCACGAGCTTCGCCGTCCAGGATTCATCGGGCGAGGCCTTGGCGCGCTGCGCCACGATCCGTTCGAGGTCACCAAGAGAAAATTCACTCACACTGTCTCTCCCGGTCAGTCGAGCCGCATCGCAACGCCATGCTCGGCCATATAATGCTTCGCTTGACCCACCGTATAGGTACCGAAATGGAAAATCGATGCGGCGAGCACGGCGGTGGCGTGGCCTTCCTTGATGCCTGCGACCAGATCGTCGAGATTGCCGACACCGCCGGATGCGACGACGGGCGCTCGGACGCTATCGGCAATCGTGCGCGTCAGTTGTAGGTCGTAGCCGCTTTTCGTGCCGTCGCGGTCCATGGAGGTCACAAGCAGTTCGCCCGCGCCCCGCTCCACCATCTTGATCGCAAATTCGACCGCATCGATGCCTGTCGGATTGCGCCCGCCATGGGTGAAGATCTCCCATCGGGCGGTTTCATCAGCAGCCGATACCTTCTTGGCATCGATCGAGACGACGATGCACTGGTTGCCGAACTTGTCGGCCGCCTCTGCCACGAAATCCGGATTGTTGACGGCGGCCGAATTGATCGAGACCTTGTCCGCTCCGGCCAGCAGCAGCTTGCGGATGTCGGAAGTGGCCCGCACCCCGCCGCCGACGGTGAGCGGCATGAAACAATGCTCTGCCGTGCGGGCAACCACGTCAAAGATGGTTTCGCGATTGTCCGAAGAGGCGGTGATGTCGAGGAAGCACAATTCGTCGGCGCCGGCAGCATCATAGGCTTTTGCGGCCTCCACCGGATCTCCGGCATCGATGAGATCGACGAAGTTCACGCCTTTCACGACGCGGCCGTCCTTAACATCCAGGCAAGGAATAACGCGGGCCTTCAAGGTCATGCGGCACGTCCTTTCTGGGCGCGGATCAACGCCAATGCCTGCGCGGGATCGATACGGCCGTCGTAAAGCGCGCGGCCGGAAATTGCACCTTCGAGCCGCGCCGCATCCGGTTCCAGCATGCGGGCGATATCGTCAAGAGAAGCAAGCCCGCCGGACGCGATCACTGGGATGGAAACAGCATTCGCAAGCTCAAGCGTCGAAGGCCAGTTGATACCGGTCAGAATGCCGTCGCGATCGATATCCGTGTAGATGATGGCTGAAACGCCGGCTCCCTCGAACTTCCGGGCAAGCTCGATGACGCCAAGTTCCGAAGCCTCGGCCCAGCCTTCGACGGCGACCTTGCCGCCCTTGGCATCGATGCCGACGGCGACCTTGCCGGGAAACTTCTTGCAGGCTTCGATCACCAGCCCCGGGTCGCGCACGGCAACGGTTCCGAGGATGACGCGGGCAAGTCCGCGCGAAAGCCAGGCTTCAATATGATCGAGCGTCCGGATGCCGCCGCCGAGTTGAACGGGGTTCTTCGTGGCTTTCAAGATTGCATCGACGGCGGCGCCGTTGACGCTTTCGCCGGCGAAGGCACCATTCAGGTCAACCACGTGCAGCCATTCGAAGCCTTGGTCCTCGAAGGCCTTGGCCTGCGCTGCGGGGTCGGGATTGTAGACGGTGGCCTGCGCCATGTCGCCGAGCTTCAGGCGGACGCACTGGCCGTCTTTCAAGTCTATTGCGGGAAATAGGATCATGGGGTGTTCAGTCCTGGCAGTACGCGAGCTCAAGGCTTCCAGCGCAGAAAATTGGAGATCAGGGCGAGGCCCAGTGTCTGGCTCTTTTCCGGGTGGAACTGAGAGCCCACGACATTGTCGCGTCCGACAAAAGCCGTCATGGCGCCGCCGTACTCGGTGGTGGCGATCACGTCGTGCCGGTGTTTTGCCGCCAGATGGTACGAATGCACGAAATAGGCGTGCAGCCCGGCGGGACCTGTCGGAATGCCTTCGAAGAGCGGGTGGGGGTGATGCAGGTCGAGCGTGTTCCAGCCGATCTGCGGGATTTTCAGGTGAGGGTCGTTGGGGGTCATCTCGACAACGTCTCCCTCGATCCAGCCGAACCCTTCGGTGATCGTCTTCTCTAGCCCACGCGAAGACATAAGCTGCATGCCGACGCAGATGCCGAGAAAGGGGCGCCCTTTATGTTCGACGACGTCTATGATGGCGTCCCGCATGCCCGGAACCGCATCAAGCCCCGCCCGGCAATCGGCATAGGCGCCAACGCCCGGTAGTACGATCCGGTCGGCTGTCGCGACGGCATCCGCCTTGTCGGTGAGGTCGATCACGGCCTCGATGCCCGCCTCGCGGGCGGCCCGCTCGAAGGCCTTGGTCGCAGAACGCAGATTGCCCGACCCGTAGTCTATGATTGCGACGCGCATCAGCGTCCTCCTTGGTAGTCGAAAAGGCCGATACCTGGCCCTTGCCAGCCGTACGTGGACGGCTTTGCCTGCTTCGTCCATGCGCTCGGGGCCGGCAGTTGTTGTTCGTCGGGTTGCGGCAGATGGGAAAAATAGATCTCTTCCGCTGTCGCCAGATCGGGCGCGGTAATCACCGTTTCCACCGTCCAGCCGCGTCTGATCAGCGCTTCGGAGCGATAATGTCGACCTTCCAGCGCGACGAGCAAGTTGATCGCGAAGGCGCACAGGAAGCCTCCAAGCTCGAAACCGGGCAAGCTCGTCAGAAGGCCGCCGCCGATCTGGCCGAAGAGTACCACGATCCCGGCGAGCCAGAGCCTGTGCCAGATGAGCCAGATCCATGGAAAGAATAGCGCCATCCAGGAAAACCCGTCCGGCAGTACGAGCGTCGAGCGGTGGTCCCTATCCGGGCCTCCAGGCGGTGTCAGAACGAGATAGCTTCTCAAGGAGTTTCTCCCGGAGCGGCTAGACCAGCATTCCCTTTGTGGAGGGGACGCGATTGGCCTGCCGCGGATCGATTTCGGTTGCCGCGCGGAGCACCCGCGCCACGGCTTTGAAGCAGGTCTCGGCGATATGGTGGTTGTTCGCGCCGTAGTGGTTCGTCACATGCAGCGTGATGCCGGCGTTCTGGGCAAAAGCCTGGAAGAATTCCCGCACGAGTTCCGTATCGAATGCGCCGATCTTCGGCGCGCTGAAAGCGACGTTCCAGACAAGGAAAGGCCGGCCGGAAATGTCGATGGCGGCCTTGGTCATGGTTTCGTCCATAGCAAGGTCGATCGAAGCATACCGCTGAATGCCCCGCCTGTCGCCGAGCGCCTTCGAAAGTGCCTGCCCGAGCGCGATTCCGGTATCTTCTACCGTATGATGATCATCGATATGCAGGTCGCCCTTCACGTCGATATTCATGTCGATAAGCGAATGTCGTGACAACTGGTCGAGCATATGATCGAAAAAACCGACGCCCGTGGAAACCTTTGCCGCCCCGGTGCCGTCGAGATTGACGGAAACGGAAACGGAAGTCTCGTTGGTCTTGCGGGAAATGGTTCCTGCACGCCGGATCGTGGTTTCGCCCATCGGGGTCTGCTCCATGCACTAGATGAGGCTCCTTATCAGGCAGAAAGCCAAATATCCAGCAAAAGCCGGACATCCCCGTCCGCAAGATTGCATTCCGCGGCGCCCAACTTACATAGGGTCCAACGAGGCTTTTCGTGCCTCCAACCAATGCCCCCACCAGGGGCTCAACGGGTGCTGAATGACAACAATTATCACTGTACGGAAAGGCGGCAAGGTGATCATGGCTGGTGACGGCCAGGTGAGCCTCGGCCAGACCGTGATGAAGGGCAATGCCCGCAAGGTGCGCCGTATCGGCAAGGGCGAAGTGATTGCCGGTTTTGCCGGCGCCACGGCGGATGCCTTTACCCTGCTCGACCGGCTGGAAAAGAAGCTCGAGCAATATCCGGGTCAGCTCATGCGCGCGGCCGTCGAACTTGCCAAGGATTGGCGCACGGACAAGTATCTGCGCAATCTCGAAGCGATGATGCTGGTCGCCGACAAATCCACCACGCTTGCCGTGACCGGCAATGGCGACGTGCTGGAACCCGAACATGGCGTGACGGCGATCGGCTCCGGCGGGAATTTTGCTTACGCCGCCGCGCGCGCCCTGATGGATACGGACAAGTCGGCGGAAGAGATTGCCCGGCAGGCGCTCGATATTGCCGCCGACATCTGCGTCTACACCAATCACAACCTGGTTGTGGAAGCGTTGGATGCCGACAGCTGACGGCGCCCGCCGCTATCATTTCCGCGATGTCGTCAGCGAAGATTTTCCTCTGCTGGCGAAGTGGCTCGCCGAACCGCATGTGGCGGAATGGTGGGGCGAGGTCGGTGAGGAGCTGACAAGCATCAGGCACTCGATGTCGAGTATCGAAACGAGGCCTATGATCGCAGAGTTGGACGGCCAGCCGATCGCTTACCTCCAGTACTACGATCCGCATCTGGAAGAGGGGCATCCCTACCAGGATCAGCCGAAAGGCACACTTGGCATAGATATCTCGATCGGGACGCCGGATCTCATTGGAAAAGGGCATGGCAGTGCGATCGTTCGCCAGCTTGTGGATGAACTTTTCGCAGCCGGCGCCAAACGGATCGTCATCGACCCCGACCCGGAAAATATCCGCGCGATCCGCGCCTATGAAAAGGCAGGTTTCCGCTACATCGACACCAGGACATCCATCTATGGTCCGGCGCATTTCATGGCGCTGGATGCACCGGAAGAAACGGATTTGAAATGACTACTTTTTCACCCAGAGAAATCGTCTCTGAACTCGACCGCTACATCATCGGTCAGCATGACGCCAAACGCGCCGTCGCGATTGCGCTCCGCAATCGCTGGCGCCGCCAGCAGCTCGACGAGAGCCTGCGCGACGAGGTGATGCCGAAGAACATCCTGATGATCGGCCCGACCGGCGTCGGCAAGACGGAAATATCCCGCCGTCTGGCCAAACTTGCCGGAGCGCCGTTCATCAAGGTCGAAGCGACCAAGTTCACCGAGGTCGGCTATGTAGGTCGCGACGTCGAGCAGATCATTCGCGATCTCGTGGAAGTCGGGATCGGCCTGGTGCGGGAGAAGAAGCGCGCGGAAGTGCAGGCCAAGGCCCATATGAGCGCGGAAGAAAGAGTGCTCGATGCGCTTGTGGGTGCGACCGCGTCTCCAGCGACGCGCGACAGTTTCCGCAAGAGACTGCGCAACGGAGAGATGGACGACAAGGAGATCGAGATCGAAATCTCCGATACGGGCTCAGGTATGCCCGGCTTCGAAATTCCAGGCATGCCGGGCGCCAATATCGGCGTGCTCAACCTGTCCGAAATGTTCGGCAAGGCGATGGGCGGTCGTACCAAGAAGGTGCGTACGACGGTGGCGAAGTCCTATGGCGAACTGATCCGGGATGAATCCGACAAGCTGATCGACAACGAGGTCATCCAGCGGGAAGCTGTCCGGTCGGTCGAGAATGATGGGATCGTGTTCCTGGACGAGATCGACAAGATTGCCGCCCGTGACGGTGGCCTCGGTGCCGGGGTTTCCCGGGAAGGCGTCCAGCGTGACCTGCTTCCCCTGGTCGAAGGGACGACCGTTTCGACCAAATACGGGCCGGTGAAGACGGATCATGTTCTCTTCATCGCTTCCGGCGCCTTTCATGTGGCGAAGCCTTCGGACCTGCTGCCGGAACTGCAGGGCCGCCTGCCGATCCGCGTGGAACTGAGGCCTCTGACGAAGGAGGATTTCCGCCGGATCTTGACCGAAACGGAAGCAAGCCTGATCCGGCAGTACAAGGCGCTTATGGGCACGGAAGAACTGGCGCTCGATTTCACCGAGGATGCGATAGACGCATTGGCGGATGTCGCCGTACATCTCAACTCCTCGGTGGAAAACATTGGCGCCCGCCGTCTCCAGACAGTAATGGAGCGGGTTCTTGACGAAATCTCGTTCAACGCTCCGGACCAGGGAGGTACGTCGGTGATGATCGATGCGGAATATGTCCGCAAGCATGTCGGTGATCTTGCCGCCGATACCGATCTGTCCCGTTACATTCTATAGTGTCGCAACGTGGCAGCCGGGCAACGTCCGGCTGCTTTTATGCAGACTGACGGGATTTTGAATGGTCGCGTCTCGACAGGTCGGTGACGATTCACGTAAGGGGGACGTGTTTTCTGGAAATGCGGTTCCCCCTTGAAGCGAGCCGATGGAATGGCTTTAAGCATCCCGTGCCGGAAGCCGGCATAGACGAAATCCTGGGACACGAAATCTTGAGACGCATTCTTCTGGCATTGGTTCTTGCCGTCGCTCTACCGGCGGCTTCCTCCGTTTTCGCCACCGGTCTGACGGTGGTGCCGGAGGGAAATCGCCATGCCGAGCAACCGAAGGTGCCGGGTGCGTCGGTGCGCCGGACCCGTGCCGGCAAGACCAGCTTCGATGAAAAATACGAAAAGATCCGCGATCTGCTCGCCTCCGACAGGAAGCTGGTCGCCAAAATCAAGGCGACCGCTGCCGACTATGGCATCGACGCGATCCACATGATCGGCGCGATCGTCGGCGAACACACCTACAATGTCGACGCCTATGACCGGCTCCAGACCTATTATGTCAAGGCAGCGGCTTATGCCGGCAACAGTTTCCGGTTCGGCTACGGCGACGAGTCGATCCAGGAATTTCTCGCCCGGCCGGAATTCGAAAAATGTGACGACGTTTCCGATTCCTACCGCCTGTGGACCTGCCGCGAGACTGTCTGGGAGCGGAGTTTCCGGGGCCGCACTGTGACGGGCGTGTCCTATCCAGACAACCGTTTCAGCGCCGTCTTCTTCCAGCCCTTTTATGCCGGCCAGACCTTCGGCCTCGGCCAGGTCAATCCGCTGACGGCCTTGATGTTGTCGGACATGGTTGCAAGGACATCCGGCTATCCGAAGCTGGATGAAAACAAAGCTGCGAGCGTCTATGATGCAATCATGGATCCGGACAAATCGCTTGCCTATATGGCCGCCAGCATCCGCCGCGCCATCGACGATTATAAGACTATTGCGGGCATCGACATCTCCCGCAACCCCGGCGTCACCGCGACCCTTTACAACACCGGCGGATCGGCCGAACGCGCCGCAGCGCTGAAGAACCGCGGCGGTCTGCCCGAGGAGAATTATTACGGCTGGCTCGTCAACGACAAGCTGGCCGAGTTGAAATCTCTTCTCTGAGGGCTGATATTCTTCCTCAGGAGACCTTTGAGGAGGGCCGTCGATGGACATGCGCCCCGAACCCTTCGTACCGCCGGCGCCCGTACCGCGTAATCGGCTGCTCAATCCCGCCGAGGTGATCTGGATCGCTCTGCGCAATCCCTTGGAGCTTTGGGGCCGGGCTTCCTATACCCTGCCTTGGATTGAGACGAAGTTCTTCAAGGAGAGGACCCTGATCGTCAATCATCCGGGTCTTATCCGCCACATCATGGTCGACAACTCCGCAAACTACGAGATGTCGGAAATCCGCCAGCTGGTCTTGCGCCCGATCCTGAAGGACGGATTGCTGACCGCCGAGGGAGAGGTCTGGAGGCGCTCGCGCAGAGCCATGGCGCCTGTCTTCACCCCCAGGCATTCCAAAGGCTTCGCGGGCCAGATGCTGGCCGAAGTGCTGGAATTCGCCAGGAAATATCAGGACGTTGGCGCTGGTGGGAAAGTCTTCGACATCTCCGTCGAAATGACCGATCTCACCTATGCCATCCTGTCCGAGACGCTGTTCTCCGGCGAAATTGCCGGGGGCAAGGACTCGGTATCGGAGGACGTCGACCAGCTCCTGCATCGAATGGGGCGTATCGACCCCATGGACATGATGCGTGCACCGCCCTGGGTGCCCCGGCTGACCCGTATCGGCGGAAGAAGGGTGCTGGAAAAATTCCGAGCCATCGTGGCGGAGACCATGGCGCTTCGTCGCGAGCGGATGCGCAAGGACCCGGACACGGTGCCGCAGGACTTCCTGACGCTTCTTCTGCAGCTGGAAGGTCCCGAAGGCCTGACTCGGGACGAGATTGAGGACAATATCCTGACGTTTATCGGCGCTGGCCACGAAACGACGGCCCGGGCGCTTGCCTGGACACTCTATTGCGTGGGGCAATCGCCCTATATCCGCGAGCGTATGGAAGAGGAAATCGACCGGGTTCTTGTGACGGGAGCAGAGCCTGTCGAGTGGCTGGATCTGATGCCGTGGGTGCGGGCTGCCTTCGAAGAGGCGTTGAGGCTTTATCCGCCGGCACCTTCGCTGAACCGTGCTGCAATCGCACGCGATTCCTGGACGAGCCCGGAAGGGGAAGCGATCGATATCGATGCCGGGGTTACGGTTCTCGTCATGCCATGGACCCTGCATCGCCACGAGCTTCTCTGGGATAAGCCGCGCGCCTTCATGCCCGAGCGTTTCCTTCCCGAAAACCGCGGCAGCATCAACCGTTTCCAGTATCTGCCCTTCGGCGTCGGGCCAAGAACCTGCATCGGGGCGACCTTTGCGCTGCAGGAGGCGGTGATCGCACTCTCGGTGTTGATGCACCGCTATCGGTTCGACGTGACGCCGAAGACCAAGGTCTGGCCGGTGCAGAAGCTGACGACACAGCCCCGTAATGGCATGCCGATGCGAGTCAGTCTGCGACGCTCAACGTCTTCCTTGGTGAATTGATCTTTGCCAAGCATGCGATATTGATCGGAGAACGATCTTCAGGAATTTCGCGTGACCTCTCCCATTCTTTTAGGCATCGACACGGGCGGCACCTATACGGATGCCGTACTCTTCCGGGAAGGCGAGGGTGTCATCGCCAAGGCCAAGTCGCTGACGACACGGCACGATCTTGCTGATGGCATCGCCGGTGCCGTCGATGCAGTCCTTGCAAGGAGCGGGTATTCCGCCTCGGAAATCGGGCTCGTCTCTCTTTCGACCACGCTCGCCACCAATGCACTCGTCGAAGGGCAGGGCGGCCGCGCGGCATTGGTGATGATCGGCTTCGGACCGGAGGATGTCACCCGCGGCGGGCTGTCCGAAGCCCTTGGCAATGATCCCGTGATCTTTTTACCCGGCGGCCACGATGTCCATGGAAACGAAACGCCGCTCGAGATGAGCGAGCTTGACAAGGCGATGTCCGGGCTCGGTACCACCGTCTCCTCCTTTGCCGTGGCTGGCTATTTCGCCGTCCGGAATCCGGCTCACGAAATCCGGGTGAGAGACCGCATTCGAAATCTTTTGCATCTGCCGGTTACATGCAGCCATGAACTCACCTCGAAACTCGGAGGCCCGCGAAGGGCGCTGACGACGTTGCTGAACGCGCGCCTTGTCTCGATTGTCGATCGCCTGATCGGCTCCTGCGAGGATTTTCTGGCGAGCCGCGGCATATCGGCGCCGATGATGGTCGTGCGCGGCGACGGCGCGCTGATTTCTGCTTCCGAGGCTCGGCTTCATCCTATCGAAACGATCTTGTCCGGTCCGGCGGCCAGCCTGGTGGGTGCACGGTTTCTCACTGGATTGGACGAGGCCGTCGTCTCGGATATAGGCGGCACCACGACCGATGTCGCGGTGCTTGACGGAGGGCGGCCGAAGCTCGCCGAGGAAGGCGCGGTCGTGGGCGGCCATCGGACCATGGTGGAGGCCGTGGCACTGCGCACCTATGGGCTAGGCGGCGATTCGGAGGTGCATATCGATGATCGCGGCCTCGATGCCCGATTCACGCTGGGTCCTCGGCGTCTGTTGCCGCTCAGTTTGCTGGCTGCAACGCACGGCGAAGCGGTTATCTCCTCTCTCGAGAGGCAATTGCGTGCCACCCATGTCGGTCGGCATGACGGCCGGTTTGCGGTGCGCACAGGAGTGCCGGATATGGTGGCTCAGGGCCTGCCGACGCCGGAGCAGGCCCTCTATGCCCGAATAGGAGAGGGGCCGATCGCACTCAACGATCTCTTGACGATGAACTCCCAGAAGGCGGTACTGGACCGGTTGGTTGCGCGCGGCCTGGTGCATCTGGCAGGCCTGACGCCTTCGGACGCCCTGCATGTGCTTGGACGGCAGAACCAATGGAATGGCGACGCGGCACGAATGGGGCTGGAACTTGCGATCCGGCGCAAGGATGGCTCCGGCCGACAGATCGCGGGATCGCCGGAGGAATTCGCCGAGAAGATCGTCTACCGGCTGACCCGCCAATCGTCGGAGGCTGTCCTTGCGACCTGTCTGGCGGAAGATGGGGCGGAAGGGATCGATCCATCCGTTTCATTGGCTGTCGACCGGGCACTCAAGAAAAGCCCCGGCATCGCCCGCTTGCTGCTGTCGCTCGATCGGCCGCTGATCGGGCTCGGGGCTTCGGCTCCTGTCTATTATCCTGCGGTGGCGGATATGCTGGGCGCAGAAGCCGTCATTCCGTCGGACGCCGATGTCGCCAATGCGGTCGGGGCGGTCGTGGGGCAAATCCGCGCGGTCGTCAGTGTCGTCGTGACCTCTCCGGATGAAGGTCGATTTATCCTGTCCGGCGGTGGCGAACGACTGGCGATCGTTGGAGAGGCCTCAGCACTGGCGGCTGCACGGGAACGAGCGGTATCCGCGGCGCTGGCACAGGCCAAAGCCGGGGGAGCCGACGAGGCGGTCGTCACGCTTTCGGAAGATGTGGACGCGCCGGAAATCGAAGGGTCGAGAAAACTCATAGAGGCCAGGATTACGGCCACGGCCACGGGAAGGCCGCGGATCGCCGCAGGTTGAGGCGGAACCGAACCGTTTCAGGCCTTCGTCGCATTGACACCCGTCCTTGCCCGCGCAATGTGAGACACTTTTTGCAGCGCACATCGGGAGGTATGCATGGGTCGCATTGAAAAGAACGGTCTCGCGATCGACGAGGAGCTTCACGATTTCCTGGTGAAGGAAGCACTCCCGGGCACCGGCGTCGATGCCGGGCGGTTTTTCTCCGAATTTTCGAAGATCGTTCATGATCTCGCATCCAAGAACCGCGCCTTGCTTGCCACCCGTGACGCTTTTCAGCAGAAGCTGGACGACTGGTACCGCAAGAACGGCGCGCCAACGGATCTAGCGGCCTATGAGGCTTTCCTCCGCGAGATCGGTTATCTCTTGCCCGAAGGGCCGGATTTCAGCGTCTCGACCGACAAGGTCGATCCCGAGATTGCCGGGATCGCCGGGCCGCAGCTCGTCGTGCCGGTGATGAACGCCCGGTACGCGCTGAATGCCGCCAATGCGCGCTGGGGTTCGCTCCATGACGCGCTCTACGGAACGGATGCCATTCCCGAAGCCGACGGAGCCGAAAAGGGCAAGGGCTATAATCCGGTTCGCGGCGCGAAGGTGATTGCCTGGGCGCGCGAATTCCTCGATCGGTCCGTGCCGCTGTCGGGGGCAAGCTGGAGCGAAGTCACCTCCTTCGTCGTCACCGATGCCAAGCTGAAGGTTGCAGCCCAGGATGGCAAGACCGTCGAGCTTGCCGACCCTACTCAATTTGCCGGCTATCTTGGCCAGCCGTCGCAGCCGACCCATTTGCTGCTGAGAAGGAACGGCCTGCATATCGAGATCGTGATCGACGCAACCACGCTGACCGGCAAGGACGATCCGGCGAAGATCTCGGATGTCCGCCTCGAGTCGGCCATCACCACGATCATGGATTGCGAGGATTCCGTCGCCGCCGTCGACGCGGAAGACAAGGTCGTGGTCTATCGCAATTGGCTTGGCCTGATGAAAGGCGATCTGGCAGAAGAAGTCGAGAAGGTGGGCAAGAGCTTCACCCGAAAGCTGAACCCTGACACGGACTATTTCGCGCCGGACGGCTCGCGGTTTTCGCTGAAGCGCCGTTCACTGATGCTGGTGCGCAATGTCGGGCACCTGATGACCAATCCGGCCGTGCTGGATAGCGAGGGCCACGAGGTGCCGGAAGGGATCATGGACGCCATGGTCACGGCATTGATTGCGATCCACGATATCGGACCGAACGGTCGCCGCCAGAATTCGCGCGAAGGCTCCATGTATGTGGTCAAGCCGAAGATGCATGGACCGGAAGAAGTCGCCTTTGCCTGCGAGATATTCTCCCGGGTGGAGGAAGCGCTCGGCCTGCCCACCAATACGATCAAGATGGGGATCATGGACGAGGAGCGCCGGACGACCGTCAATCTGAAGGAATGCATCCGGCAGGCGCGGGAAAGGGTGGTCTTCATCAACACCGGCTTCCTCGACCGGACCGGCGACGAAATCCATACGTCGATGGAAGCCGGCCCGATGATCCGCAAGGGCGACATGAAGCAGGCGGCATGGATAGCGGCCTATGAGAACTGGAATGTCGACATCGGCCTGGAATGCGGGCTTTCCGGACATGCCCAGATCGGCAAAGGCATGTGGGCCATGCCCGACCTGATGGCGGCGATGCTGGAGCAGAAGATCGCCCATCCGAAGGCCGGTGCCAATACCGCTTGGGTGCCGTCTCCAACCGCTGCAACACTGCACGCGACCCACTACCACAAGGTCGATGTCGCCGAGGTTCAGGCGGGTTTGAAGAGCCGGCCGCGGGCAAAGCTTTCGGATATTCTTTCCGTTCCGGTGGCACTACGGCCGAACTGGACGCCGGAGGAAATCCAACGCGAACTCGACAACAATGCCCAGGGCATCCTCGGCTATGTGGTCCGGTGGATCGATCAGGGAGTAGGCTGCTCCAAGGTGCCTGATATCAACAACGTGGGTTTGATGGAAGACCGCGCGACGCTGCGCATTTCCGCCCAGCACATGGCGAACTGGCTGCACCACGGTCTGGTCGGCGAGGAGCAGATCATCGAGACCATGAAGCGCATGGCGGCGGTCGTCGACGGCCAGAATGAAAGTGACCCCCTTTACCGCCCGATGGCGCCGGATTTCAAGGGCTCTGTTGCCTTCCAGGCCGCGCTGGACCTGGTGCTGAAGGGTCGCGAGCAGCCAAACGGCTATACCGAGCCGGTCCTGCACCGTCGGCGCATCGAACTCAAAGCAAAGCTCGCCAACTGACGGATATTTTGATTGCTGCCAAAGAAAAAGCCGCCGGAGATATCTTCGGCGGCTTTTGCGTTCACTTCGAATTTCGCGATTACTGGATCACGACGACCTTGGTGTTGCGGCCGGGGCGGACGCGGCTGTAGAGGTCGATGATGTCCTGGTTCATCAGGCGGATGCAGCCGGAAGAAGCGGCCGTGCCGATCGAGGCCCATTCCGGCGTTCCATGCAGGCGGAACAGCGTATCCTGGCCCTTTTCGTTGAAGAGATACATCGCTCGCGCCCCGAGAGGATTGCTAAGGCCCGGCCCCATGCCGTCTTCGACGTATTTTGCGACGTCCGGACGACGCACGGCCATTTCCTTCGGCGGGTGCCAGGTGGGCCATTCCTGCTTCCATGCAACGTAGGCCGTGCCGGACCAGGCGAAGCCCTGTTTGCCGACGCCAATGCCGTAGCGTACGGCCTTACCGTTCGGCAGAATATAATAGAGGAACCGCTCGCGGGTATTGACGACAATCGTGCCCGGCTTTTCGGTTGTGGAATAGCTGACGATCTGACGATGGAACTTCTTGTCCATGCGGCTGATCGGGATGGCCGGAAGAGTATAGCCGGCATCCTTTACCGAGCCGTAGGATTCGGTGAAAATCTGCGAGGTTGTGACGGTAGCCACTTCGGTGCCACCGGAAGACGACGTCGTGGAGCAGCCGGCCAGGGCGGTAGCCGCCAACAGGCCGAGTGCGAGCATGCTGTTGCGTAAGCGCATGGAAATCTCTTGGGATAAACGAATCGATTGAGGCAGGTGCGCGAGCACCTTTGATAAGCCGTTATTTTCGATTAAATTGGCCTTGGCAAGGTGCCTCGATGCTGCGAGATGGGCCGGGCGCATAATAGAAAAACGCCATTGCGTTTTTGCAACATTATCAGCGGCAGTAGCCGGAAGACATGACTATACTCAACATCGCCAGTAACAATCCATTAATAGATGGGCGTCAATCGGCGCGCGCCATGCTGGTTCGAAGAGGCGTGCAGATTCTGCTGCACGAGATGCGCCACGCGCTTTTGCCCGAGCTTGTGCTCGCGAACGGAAGGCGGGCCGACCTCATGACGATTTCCGAAAAGGGCGAAATCTGGATCATCGAAATCAAGACCTCGATCGAGGACTTCCGCGTCGACCGGAAATGGCCCGATTACCGCTCCTATTGCGACAGGCTTTTTTTCGCCACTCACAAGGACGTGCCGCTCGACATCTTTCCGGAGGATTGCGGCCTGTTCCTTTCGGACGGTTACGGCGGACATCTTCTGCGTGACGCGCCTGAACACAGGCTTGCACCTGCAACCCGCAAGGCGGTGACGTTGAATTTCTCTCGCGCTGCCGCCCAGCGGTTGATGCTGGCCGAATGGGCGAACGGCAAAAGCTTCGACGAAATGTGATTACTTCGGAGCGCGTTTCGCGAGAATGCGCTGCAGCGTGCGGCGATGCATGTTGAGCCGGCGCGCGGTTTCGGAGACGTTGCGTTCGCACATTTCGTAGACCCTCTGAATGTGCTCCCAGCGCACGCGGTCGGCCGACATTGGATTTTCCGGCACATCAGCCTTTTCGCCCGGCCGCTGCGTCAGCGCATGAAAGATATCGTCGGCATCTGCGGGTTTGGCGAGATAATCCAGCGCTCCGAGTTTCACGGCGGTCACCGCGGTCGCGATATTGCCGTAGCCGGTGAGCACGATCACCTTGGTATCTTCGCGGCTCTGGCGGATGGCTTCGATGACATCAAGTCCATTGCCATCCCCAAGGCGCAGATCCACGACTGCATATTTCGGCGGGCGGGCTTTCGACTTGGCGATGCCTTCAGCGACCGATTCGGCCGTGTCGACCTGGAATCCCCGGCTTTCCATCGCGCGCGCCAGCCGGCGCAGGAAAGGCCCGTCGTCATCGACGATCAGCAGCGACGGGTCAGGCCCCAGTCCATGATCCGTATGAGCTTTCTGATTTTCCAGGTGCGGTTCCATTTTTTTCTCCACGGGCTTTCTTGAAGGCCCGCCTTCCTTGTCAATTATGATCGTTCGCACCCGGGGTGCAAATCATTTCGGATCATGGGTTTCCATCACCGATCGCGGCCATTCGATCCGGATGCGTGCGCCCGCGTCGCCGTTGTCGCGATTGCCGAAACGGATCGACGCACCCGAGCGCTCGAGGAGCGTCTTTGCGATGAAAAGCCCGAGGCCCAGCCCGCCTGCGCGCTCGTCTTCCCGCGGTCTTTTTGTCATATATGGTTCGCCGATCCGAGAGAGAATATCCGGCGCATAACCCTGGCCATCGTCTTCGATGGTGATCGCCACGTGTTCCGCGCTGTGCTCGACCGTCACGATAACCTTGCTTCTGGCATAGTCGACGGCATTTTCGATCAGGTTTCCGAGCCCGTAGATGATGCCGGCATTGCGGCTGCCAACCGGTTCGCTCGCCCGGTCACTCTTCTCGACGAGCTTGATCTCGATGCCGAACTGACGATGGGGCGCGACCACTTCCTCTACCAGAGAAGAGAGTGGCAGGCGGCGCATATGCTCCTCGCTTTCGGCGGAGAGCGAGGTGAGCCGGCGGAGGATGTCGCGGCATCGTTCGCTCTGGCTCCTGAGGAGCTGAACATCTTCGCGGAACCGATCGTTCTCTGCGAGCTCGCGCTCCATCTCTTTGGCAACGACGCTGATCGTGGCCAGCGGTGTACCAAGTTCGTGCGCCGCCGCCGCCGCCAGTCCGTCCAGTTGCGAGAGGTGCTTTTCTCGTTCCAGCACCAGTTCCGTGGCGGCAAGCGCGTCGGCAAGCAGCGTCGCTTCATGCGAGACCCGATAGGCATAGAAGGCGGCGAACATCATCATCGAAGCGATCGAGCACCAGACGCCGAGCTGCATGACCGGCTGGATTCTCAGGGTTTCTCCCTCGTACCAGGGAACGGCATAGGGAGAGAAGGCGATCACTGTGGTGCAGATCAGCGCGAAGACGATCAAGACCAGCGAATGCCGCAGCGGCTGCGACGCAAAAGCGATGATGACCGGCACGCAGATCAGAGGCGCAAACGGATTGGCGAGCCCGCCGGTGATGAAAAGCAGGGCCGCCATCTGCAGGAGGTCGAAAGCGAGCAGCGCCAGGGCCGACTTTGGACCCAGCCGGTGCGTTTGCGGAAACCAGACGGAAAGGATGAGGTTCGCAACGGCCAGCGCCCCGATCAGGATGGCCGCCTCCTTTAAAGGAAGCGGGAAATCCAGCAGCAGCCCGACGACCAGCACGGTGATCGTCTGGCCCGTGACCGCAAGCCAGCGCAGCCGTACCAATGTTTCAAGCCGGATGCGGCGGCTGGAAGGGCCGAACTGCGCGTAACGCACCGATGAACTGTCTGGACTCAACGCCTTGCCTCTGCTTTCCGGCGGATGCCGATGAAATCGACCCGCTTCATAAACCGGCTCGACATCGGGTCGCAGGCGGCATTCTGTCACGTCCCTCGCGGTTTGGCACGTGTCGTCGGGGAAGCCTCCGAAGGATCTTCAGGCCAAGGATGTCTTGGATATCGTCCGCGCATCTCGGCCCGCACATCCTTCCAGGATCCCGCCCAGAAGCCGGGAAGGTCGCGGGTTGTCTGGATCGGGCGATGCGCCGGCGAAGTAAGCTCCAGCAGCAACGGCAGCCTCCCGCCCGCGACGGCCGGATGTTTCTTCAGCCCGAACAGTTCTTGCACGCGGATTGCCAGGACCGGCTCTTCGCCATCGTAGCGTATGGGATGACGCTGGCCTGTCGGCGCCTCGAAATGCGTGGGCGCAAGTTTGCCGAGATCCTGCGCCGCCGCATGAGGAATGAGCGAGCGCAGCCCTTCAAAAAGGCCTCCCGCATCCACGGCATCGAGGCTCGAAGCGTTGCTCTGGAACGGCACGAACCACTCGTCGAGCCGGGCGAGCAGCGCTTCGTCGCTCATGTCCGGCCATGGTTCGCCGATCGTGCGGTTAAGAAAGCCGATCCTTTCGCGAAGCTGTGTGCCATCCCGGGAGAACGGCAGGGCCTGGAGACCGAGCTCGCGGACGCCATCGGCAAGCGCCTTGGCCGCCGCTTCGCCATGCGGGCGCGGCAGTGGTTTTTCCTCGAGGATGATGGCGCCGAGGCGTCTCACCTGGCGGGCGCGCGCCTGCCGGCTGGCGCGGTCGAAGAAGCATTCATCCCTTTGTTCGATCGCGTCGGACAGCTCCTCTTCCACGTCCGCCCGGGTAATCTCTGCCGCTGCGAGGATGCGCGCTTGCGCGGCTCGACCGGTAAGATCGGCAACGACAAGCATCTGCGCCGAAGCAAGCCTTTCCGTTTCCGGCAGTTCCGCGCCCCGGCCATTCGTCATGACAAAGCGCCCGCGGCCGCCTCGCTGAAGGGCGACCCGATCCGGATAGGCATGAAGCAGAAGCCGGCCGGCTGGGACTATTTCGCCCGCTCGCGCAGCTTTTGGCAAATTGGATGCAATTCTCTCTGCGAGTTTTCTTGCCGAATCGGCCCGGTCGCCGCGTTCGTTGCGGAAGCGCCTCAGCCGCTCATCGAGATCGACATCGTTTCCGCCGAGCCCCTGCTCGGTGAGAAGCACGGCGAGCAGGCATGCCTGACGACCAAGGCCCTCTTTTGCGGCGGAAATCGCCATGGCGGAAAGCCTGGGCGGAAGAGTAAGTTCGCGCATCAGGCGTCCTTTTCCGGTCAAGCTGCCCTGGTCGTCGAGTGCGCCGAGCTCTGAAAGCAGCGCCACTGCCTCTTTAAAGGCCGGCGCAGGCGGCGGATCGAGAAAGGCAAGTGCTGCGGGATCCTGCACGCCCCAATGGGCAAGATCGAGCGCTAGGGCGGAAAGATCGCTTGCAAGGATTTGCGGCGGGGTGAAGGCCTGAAGTGCCGCCGTCTGGCCGGGATGCCAGAGCCGGATCGCGATCCCCGGCTCCGTGCGTCCGGCGCGTCCGGCTCGCTGGTCGGCGGAGGCGCGCGAAACCCGCACCGTCTCCAGCCGCGTGATACCCGTCGACGGTTCGAATACCGGCAGTCTCTGCAGTCCGCTGTCGATGACGATCCGCACCCCGTCGATTGTGATGGATGTCTCGGCAATTGAGGTGGCGAGCACGATCTTGCGGCTGCCTGCCGGCGCCGGCCTGATCGCCAGGTCCTGCTCCTTCTGCGTAAGGTTTCCATAAAGAGGGACGATCGTTGTTTCGGGGCCGAACTTGCCTTGGAGCCGCTCGGCGGTGCGCTGGATTTCCGCCTGTCCCGGAAGAAAAGCGAGGATCGACCCGGCGTCATGGTGGTGTGCTTCTATGATGGTGCGGGTCATGGCATCCTCGATCCGCTCGCTCGGTGCCCGGTCGCGATATCGGATATCGATCGGGAAGCTGCGGCCCTCGCTCTTGATCACCGGCGGATTGCCGAGCAACCCTGCCACCCGCTCGATGTCGAGCGTCGCCGACATGACGAGAATTCTCAGATCCTCGCGTAGTGCCGACTGCACGTCGAGCGCCAGAGCCAGCCCGAAATCGGCGTCCAGCGAGCGCTCGTGGAACTCATCGAAAATGACCGCGGAAACGCCGGTAAGTTCCGGATCGTCGAGAATCATCCGGGTGAAAACGCCTTCGGTCACCACCTCTATCCGGGTTCTCGGGGAAATGCGATTGTCGAGCCGCATCCGGTAGCCGACCCTGTCTCCGACCTGCTCTCCGAGTAGCGTGGCCATGCGCGAGGCGGCCGCGCGAGCGGCCAGCCGGCGCGGTTCGAGGAGAATGATCTTGCCGGTGCACCAGGCCTCTTCCAGCAATGCCAGCGGCACAAGCGTCGTTTTTCCTGCGCCGGGCGGCGCCGACAGCACGGCACGCGTGCCATTGGCGGCAGCCTGGGTGATCTCGCCGAGAACGTGGGTGACGGGGAGCGTCGGCAGGTTTTTGATCACCGCGCCCGGCTCCTGCAATGCTTTCATCAGCCGGGCACCTGGCCGCTGGCATGGCGATAGGCAAGAATTGCCCCCGCCAGATCCTCCAGCGCCGCACCGACGGATTTGAAAAGCGTGATCTCGTCGGCGCTGATGCGGCCTGGATGTCTTCCATGGGCCAGATCCGCAAGATCGGCTTTGATGTCGTCCTTCATGAGAACACCGTTTTTAAGCGGCTGCACGATATCCCCGCCCTCCTTCATCGCGCCGGCGCGGGTATCGACAATGACGGAAGAGCGCCGCACCGCCTCGTCGTCGCTTTCGCGCATAGTGGGCTTGAAGGCCCCGACAAGGTCGAGATGTGCCCCAGGTTTCAGCCACTCGCCGCGAATGAGCGGAGTATCCGACAGAGTTGCGCAGGAGATGATGTCTGCCCGCCGCGCCGCTTCGGCAAGATCGTCGACGATCACGGCGTCGATCCCGAGGGCCCGTGCTTCTTTGGCGGTCTCGTCAGCCTTGGTTGGATTGCGCCCCCAGATAAAAAACCGCTTGAGAGGGCGGGTTATGGAATGGGCCTGCATGAGATTGAGCGAAAGCCGCCCTGTGCCGACCATCAGCATGGTCTCGGCATGCGGGGAGGCGAGATATCTGGCAGCAAGTGCCGAGGTCGCCGCCGTCCTTCGCGCGGTCAGTTCTCCTCCTTCCACGATCGCCAGCATCTCGCCGGTTTTGCCGGACGACAGGAGATAGCTGCCGATGATGGTGGGAAGCGAGCGCAGATGGTTGTCGGGAAAAAGGTTGAGGATCTTGACGCCGATATGGTCGCCCGGCACCCAGGCCGGCATCAGCAGCATCACCGCGGTCGCTTCGCCCGGAACCTCCATGTCATGATGATGGCGCACGGGCATCACGCAATCGCTGCGGAACATGTGCTCGATAGCCTCGATCAATTCCGCCCAGGGAAGCGCTCTGCGCGTTTGTTCCTCGTTTAATACCAGCATGTCATACTCCAGCCGCCAAAAATGTCCCTCACCCTAGCAATCGCAAACGGGGCGGTTAAAGCGCTTTTTGGGGACCGACGGCTGCCTTTTCGTTAATCTTTGTTCAAATTGTTCGCGGAAACGGTCGGGTTTCGGCCCCTCCGAAGAAAAATGACATTTTTTTAAAAACGCCTGTTGACTTGTTTGTGGGCATGGATTTATAACCCCGCTCACTGACGAGGGCGGCGGCGCTGCTGGCGACGACGACTTTCGTTCTGAAGAAAT